>CAYNVK010000262.1:0-5579 GCA_964400395.1 uncultured Lentimicrobiaceae bacterium
CTCCCCTATCTCTCCCCGTCTTAAACCAGAAAATAATAGGTAAGCTTAAGAAAACCAAGCATTATGCACTGGGCACTGTGCACTAAGCACTAAGCACAACCTACTTGATCATTTTCAGGAAATTTACTTCCTTCTCTGTAAGGAAACGCCAACGGCCGCGGGGCAGGTCTTTCTTGGTTAATCCTGCAAACACCATACGGTCGAGTTTTACCACTTCGTAGCCCAACGCCTCGAAAATACGGCGCACAATGCGGTTGCGGCCTGAATGCAATTCAACGCCTACTTCCTTTTTGCTGGCGCCATCCTGGTCGTACGAAATTTCGTCGACCGAGGCAAGACCGTCTTCCAGCTCAATGCCTTCGGCTATTTTAAACATATCAGCTTTGGTAAGCGCTTTATCCAGCTCAACATGGTAAACTTTGCGGACCTTATGGCTTGGGTGCATCAGTTTGGTAGCCAGTTCGCCATCGTTGGTAAAGAGCAATAATCCGCTGGTGTTGCGGTCGAGGCGGCCCACCGGGTATATTCTTTCCTTTCCGGCATCCGCCACCAGCGACATTACAGTATTGCGATCGTAAGGATCGTCGGTGGTTGTAATATATCCTTTGGGTTTATTTAAAAGCACATAAACCAGTTTCTCCCTGCGAACTTTCTCGTCGCCGTATTGTACTTTATCGGTAGGCAATATTTTGGTTCCCAGCTCGGTAACTACAACGCCATTTACCTTAACAGCACCAGCCAGTATCAGTTCGTCGGCTTCGCGGCGCGAACAGATGCCTGAATTTGAAAGAAATTTATTCAAACGCATACTGCCATCCGGGCTTGGAGGTCCGGGTTTGCTGCCGGGATAGTCCTTTTTAGGGGGCTTGCGGTCGTAACTCTTGCGTTCTCCTCCCCTGTCGTACGGACGGTGAGCGGGTCTTTCTTCAGCATTCCTTCTTTCGAAAGGTTTACGAGCAGGACGTTCACCATCTCCGCTCCTGTCGAATGAACGACGGGCGGGGCGTTCGCTGTCACCACTTCTCTCGTAGGGTTTGCGGGCGGGACGTTCACCATCACCGATCCTGTCGAATGAACGACGGGCCGGGCGTTCGCTGTCACCTCCTCTTTCGTAGGGTTTACGGGCGGGACGTTCGCCATCGCCGCTCCTGTCGAATGACCGACGGGCTGGACGTTCGCTGTCACCACCTCCTTCGTAGGGTTTGCGGGCGGGGCGTTCACCATCACCGCTCCTGTCGAATGACCGACGGGCTGGACGTTCGCTGTCGCCACCTCTTCCATAGGGTTTACGGGCGGGGCGTTCCCCTCCCTGGTTGTCTTCAAATGACCGGCGGGGGCGTGAATCGCTGTCGCCATCTTTATCAAATGAACGGCGGGGACTCCCGTCCTTGCCTGTGCTTCTGCTGAAGCCTCTTCCTGATGATGAAGGTCTTCCGCTGCTGGCGGACGAACTTCTTTTAGACCGTGGATCGCCATCTTTCGGGGATCCTTTTCCCGGTCTGCTGTTGCGTTGCATAAAATTTTGATTTTTGCAAAGGTATGAATTTTTACGCCACAAATTGTAAATTCAGCCACAGGCATGTGCGTAACGGGTTAATTATCTGTACATAATAACGCATTTATATGCTTTGCACCTACCAAACTACCGGCAACCGGAAAGCAGGGGGCGCTTTTTAGAAATTCCACATGGATTTTACCCAAAAATTTACTATATTTGTAGATGCCGCCATGTGCATAACAAAGGAGGGAACATGAAACTCATCAAAGAAAATATAGTTACGGTCGGGAATTTCACCTGGTCGAGGGCTTTGCTGCTGCAGATCCTGTTGCAGGACAATGGCATTGATTGTTTTGTTGTTCCCAAGGAAACGGGACTGCCCATTGGGAACGGCGATTTGCGTGTGAAAGAAAAAGATGTTGAAACTGCGCTCAGGCTGATAAACGAAGCCCTGGAAGAATCAGGGAGTTCCAAGGAGTATGCTGTTCACAAAATACAGGTTATCAGGCGCATACTTGTTCCGGTTGATTTTTCGGATATTTCGTTTAATGCCTGCAGGTTTGCCGTGAGCCTTGCCGCCATATACAAAGCCGAAGTTAAGCTGGTACACGTCTTTTATAACCCTGCTATTGATGTTTCGCCGTATGCCGATCACTATGCCTACCAGATCAGACTGGTCGACAGCCTGCGTGAAATTGAGAAAAGCGCCCGCGAACATATGCTGAAGCTGGAGCACAAAATAAAAATCTGGTGTATCAAGGAAAACCTTTCACAGATCCGGATTACATCAAAAATGATAAATGGCAACAGTACCGATGAAATTATTTCCTACAGCAAAAAATACAGGCCCGCACTTATTATTATGGGCACCCGGGGACTGACCCGCGATAATTACAAGGCTTTTGGCAGGGTGGTAAGCAGGGTGATTGAAACATCAGATATACCTGTATTGGCGTTGCCTGCCGGAACCGCAAAAACCATTTCGGAAATAAGATCAGTACTTTATGCCACAGATTTCGATCCTTCCGACTACTCGGCCATCAACAGGCTTATACAGATGCTTAGCCCGTTCGATATTAAGATACATTGCGTACATATCTGCCTGGTTGAGAAAAAGCCCTGGGATACCGTGAAACTCGACGAGCTGAAAGATCATCTCTCCAGGGAATACAAGGATATCAATATCTCCTTTCAGAATATGATCAGCGACAACCTGGTGAACGGGCTCGAAACCTATATCAGGGATAACAGCATACATGCGCTGGCTGTAACCACCCACAAACGCAGCCTGCTCGAGAAAATTTTTATTCCCAGCGTTGCCCGCAAAATTTTCAGCGAAACCGGCAAGCCGCTGCTGGTGTTTCATTCAAAGGAATAAACCACACTCCTGCAGAAACGCTGTTTTACAGTATGTTTGTTTCCCTCTGGATTCCTGATTTGCAGGCAATCTTCTTTTCATTTTTCACTCTTCACTTTTCACTCTTCACTTAAACTTACATCCTTGCCAGGAAAGCATCTTTGATGTGATTTAACACTACTTTACCTCCTCCCAGCAATATGCCGATTACATCGAAACGTGTTTCGCCCTGAAATCCGGATAATTGAATATACGCATCGGCCGTTCGCACAATGGCCCGCATTTTGGCTGGTTTCACTTCCATTTCGGGTTCGCCGAACAGGTCGGTGGTCCGGGTTTTAACCTCCACAATCACCAGCCATTCGCCATCGCGGCAGATAATATCCAGCTCGTCGTGGCCAAAATGCCAGTTGCGGTGCAGGATTTGGTACCCGATTTGACGGAGATGCTTTTCGGCCAGGTCTTCACCTTTTTTTCCAAGTTCGTTGTGCTTTGCCATGCAAAAAAGGGGTTGAAGGGTTTCAAGGTTTACGAGAGTTTGAAGGGTTTGAGGAGTTTCAAGTGGTTTCAGAAGTTTGAAGAGTTTGGAGGGTTTGAAGAAGTTCAAGGTTCAATGCTTCGCGTTCAATGCCTGCGGCGTTTGAGCTTCGCGTTTGATGCCGGCGGCGTTCAGATGTTCATTTATTCCTTTGTTCAAATGCTCATTGATTCAACTGTTCAAGGTCTGCGTCGTTCATTTATAAAATCCGGTTTCGGACATTCCGGATTACAACCATGTTTTATTCGAAGGGTTCTCCCCCTTGGGGGAGATGTCCGCCACCGGCGGACAGAGGGGGTTATCCTTTCTCTATTTCAGAAACATCCGTATCACGTACAAAACCAAATAAATAAACACGAACAGCCCGAGAAAGAAAAAGGCGGGTTTCAGAATTTTGCGCAGCAGTTTACCAGGCTTTGCGGTTTCGCCTGCTGCTAAAAACTGTAGCGAAACTCCTGATTCGCTGATGCTAAGCTGTGCTTCGCGACCCATAATCAGCGCCCGGTTATCGGCAATATGCCCTGCCGGGAAATTAAAACAAACCGGTATTCCCGCTTCCTTAGCATAGTCGGCAATAATTTGTTCGGCCTGTTTGCCAAATGGAACGGTGTTGTCGTTCATTTTTGTCATTCCGCCAACTATCAAGCCTTTTATTCCCGAAAGTTTTTCGCCGCGCTTCAGGTTCATCATCATACGATCGATATGATACAGGTACTCGTCGAGATCCTCGATAAAAAGAATTTTATCCCGGGTCTGAATATCGGATGACGTACCGGCCAGCGAATAGAGTATGGAAAGATTGCCGCCGGTAAGTACGCCCGAAATATCTCCCGGTATATTGAGCGGATGCGCCGGAACGTGATACACGGGCGTTTCGCCAAATAAAGCTTTTCGTAAGGAATTAACAGCCGGTTCCGCATCCTGGTCAGCAAAATTTATAGGCATGGTGGCATGCAGGGTTTCGATGCCAAATTGGGTGTTTATGTGCGAATGCAGCACAGTAATATCGCTGTATCCCACAATCCATTTGGGATGTTGCTCAAAGGTGCTGAAGTCGAGCTGGTCGATAATCCTTACCGTTCCGTAACCGCCGCGGGCACAGATAATGGCTTTTATCTCGCGGTCGTTGAGCATCATCTGCAAATCGGCAGCCCGCTCATCGTCGGTACCCGAGTACTGGTTATGGTCTCCAAACAAATGTGGCCCGGTAACTACCTGCAGCCCCCAGGTGCGGAAAGTATTAATGGCTGTTTCCATTTCGGAAGGCAACACCTTGCGGGCAGTAGCAACAATGGCAATTTTATCACCTGCTTGCAGGTACGGGGGTGTAATCATTTAAGTATACTTTGAACTATCAAAAGTAGTGAATACTGAAGTATGCATGAATTACGAACTTAAAAGAAAACACAGGCAGGTTAAGCCAGCTTAAATATTTTAGAATTGTAGCCACGCATTTGTAAAAAAATTCTTACAGTATGCTGCCGGATTCACAACAAAATGCTGAAAGCTAGCCCGAATAAATGACACATCGTACAAGTCCTTTTATACTCTGGCATTCCAAAAAGTTTTACCGCCAGGTATTTAAAACCAATTTTTTCTTAATCAAAGATATCTATCTTGAATACCTTCCGCTTCAGGTAATAGCTTTCTCTTTTTTCGATTACATATATGTTTCGGAACGCATTGTGATACCACCCATCGAGCATATAAAATCTGCCATTTTTGTCCGATTCCTTAGGCAATCTATCCAACAATAAAAACAACTCTTTTCGGGTAACAATCTTTTTATTCTGAGGCAGCCGGTATAGGGTATCGAACCTAACAATTTCTCCCGGAGTGCCTAAATCAATATACCAACGCTTGTCGTCCTGGTAAAACCGATAATCGTGTTGACCCATATCTGCGCATAGTTTATCAGACGGGTCAAAAATTATCCATAGACTTTTAGGGACACGTTGAGGCCATGCTAGAATTCCAACCAGACATAATGAGATTAAAAACCCATTTTTTTTAAATTTAAGGTTCGACCGACCATGAGCTAACTTTTTTCCCATTCAAAGAAAATTAAGCATTGAAAACCCACCTGAACAATGGCTATTTGCTTTGCTGCTATTCTATTATTTCACACCATCCGATTCCCACCGCATACATATTTACCGAATCGCATTGCGGATTATCCAACTCAT
>CAYNVK010000263.1:0-5579 GCA_964400395.1 uncultured Lentimicrobiaceae bacterium
ATATACCCTTGCAAAGTTATCAATTAATATGAGCCATTGATAAACACTCAAGGCAAAGGCACAATTAATGCAAGCCAAAATTCAGGAGTTACTGGCAGAAAAAAGAAAGAATATTCAGGAATAAGCAGCCTCTCATAATCCGGAGATCAAACCAGGTGCAGGCAACATAGAATCAAGGTGAAAACAGGGAAACCCATGTCAGGGTATATCTCTATTTAACCAGTAAAAGGTTTTTGTCGTATTGCATGCGTATTGAATCGAATACAGGCCTGTTTTTTTTGTCGACAGGTAATGCCGGGGGCGACTCAACTTTAAGGGGATCGATAGCTACATTATTTTTATACACCCTGAAATCGAGATGCGAACCGGTGGAAAGACCTGAACTGCCCACATAGCCAATAACCTGTCCCTGGCTTACACTGGCACCTGCATGAATACCGGGACCAAACCCTGAAAGATGCATATACGATGTAGTATACCCATTCCGATGGCGGATGCTTACCAGCCTTCCGGCGCCTCCCGCATACGCGGCTTTTAATACAGTTCCGTTGCCGATGGTATGAACCGGGGTGCCCTTAGGCGCGGCATAATCGATGCCATGATGTGGCCTGCGGATGCGTAAAATGGGATGCATACGGCTGTTCGAAAACTTTGAAGTGATACGCGAAAATTTCAAGGGTGCCTTCAGAAACTCCTTGCGAAGGTTCTCCCCTTTTTCATCAAAATAATCGGTGATATTATCCTGTTCAAAACGATAAGCATAATAGGACTTCCCCGAATGCATAAAAACAGCTGAGTGAATTTCGCCTATGCTGATTGGTTTACCATCCACCGATAATTCTTCATAAATAGCCTTGAAGGAATCCCCTTTCTGGATAGCATAAAAATCAATTGACCATTGGTAAATATTAGCCAGTGCTACAGCCATATTCGGGTCCAAACCCTTCTCCTGCATGGTGCTCCATAAAGAGGAATTAATTTCGCCCGACACTGACTTCAACTGCCGTATCACTTCCTTCGCGTCCTTGTGTACATGAAGCGAATCGCGAAAATCGAATATCACATAACTGGTATCGTTGATCGAATATACAAAATATTTAAGCTTATTTTTCCCGTCATTGCTCATCATGGCGGTGTAGGTGTTGCCACTCCGGAGTTTTCGGATATCGAATACCCCATCGGTATAGGAACCGAGCCTGTCAATAATTTGTTGATCGACTCCGAGCCGTGAAAAAATACCACCCAGGTTTTCGCCTGATTTTACTTCGTCGCGATCAATTTTAAAGGAGTCGGTAACAATGCCATATTCAATGGTTTGGGCAATTTTGGCCACCGGGTGAACGATAGGTTCGAAAATAAAGTCTTTAAAAATCACCAGGCCAGCGAGGGATAGGACAAGGAGAACTGCAATTGATATGAACAGTCGGATTTTCTTTTTATTCAGTTGCATGAAGAGTCAGACGTTTTTTTTGTAAAAGTAGGTAAAAAAAATCCCGGTAAAGGGCTTTTCATAAAAAACACCGGTGCAAATGATCCCCTGATCTTTTACACCGGTGTGTGACTGACGGTTAATTGGAGGTTTTAGTTTTTATGTGCCATGGCATAATCACGTCCGGCCTGTAATGCATCGAGGTTAAGCTTAACAATTTCATCACCTTTCCTGGCGAATATGCGCCTCACGGCATCCTGTATTTCTGAAAATTCTATACCCAGGAATGGGGAAGCAGCCCCGAGAATAACCATATTTGCCGAACGGGCAGAGCCCAGGTCTTTGGCAAGCTGATCGGCATCCAATGCGATATGATTCCCGAAATTTTCTATTTCAGCCATCAGATCCTCCATTTTCGGATAATCGGTAATATTGATGAAAGGTTTGGTATTGGTAATCAGCCAGCCTTCGGGTGAGAGCAAAGGCAGGTAGCGGAGTGATTCCATCGGTTCAACCGAAATAATCAGATCAGCTTTACCAAAAGGAATAAGATCAGAAGCAATTTCGTGATCTGCAATCCTGAGGTTCGAGGATACATCACCTCCACGCTGGCTCATGCCATGCACCTCGGCCTGTTTCAGGTGCAAACCGGTATTGAGCGCAGCTGCACCAATGGTTGTGGCTATTGAAAGTATGCCTTGCCCTCCGACGCCTGCAAGAATGATATCGCGTTTCATAGAATTTTAGTTTTGGGTAGAAAAGAATTTTTATTTGCTGGTGTAATCGCCAGGAACTAGTTCTCGCTTGGAACTGATTCCGCTTTCTTATTTTCCTTGATATGCTTCAGCGCCGTTTGTATGCACTCCCGCCGGGGAATGATAACAGAAACACCCTGGTAATTGAGTTCCTGTTTCAGAATGGCCAGGTTTTCCTGGTGGTATTTGGGCGATGGATTCAGCACAAAAATATGATCTTTGCTCACTCCAACACCGGCGCAGATATCCTCAATGCGACCGAAAGCTGAAGAATCCTGTCCCCCGGTCATGGCAGTAGTTTCGTTATCCAGGATCATGATCGTAACCTGGCTCTTATCTTTTACACAATCAATAAGCCCGGTAATTCCGCTGTGGGCAAATGTACTGTCGCCAATAACTGCAACGGCAGGAAGCAGGCCGGCATCAGCAGCGCCTTTTGCCATGGTTATGGATGCACCCATATCGACACAGCTATTAATGGCATCGAATGGATCGAGGGCACCCAGTGTGTAACAACCTATATCGGAGAACACCCTACCCTTATTCCATTTGTTGAGTGCTTCGGTAAGCGCATTGTACGAGTATATATGCGGACAACCTTTACAGAGCGAAGGCGGACGCGAAGCAACAATCGAAGGAATGTCTTTTCCGTGGGTGTCTTCCATCCCAAGCGCAACAGCAACAATATTCGGATTTAGCTCGCCATCGCGTGGAACAGTGCCATCCAAACGGCCATGGATAGTTTTGCCAAGGTTCAGGAATCCCCTGAGTGATTCTTCCAGGATCGGGTACCCTTCTTCGAGTACTAAAATGGCATCGCAGCTGTTGTAAATCTTTTCGACCAGGGCTTTTGGCACCGGATATTGGGCAACCTTCAGCACAGGGTATGGGATATGCCTGTCAGGATAATTTTCGAGCAGGTAATTGTGCGCTATACCAGTGGTGATAATTCCCAGGCTTTTGTTGTCGCCATCGGTAAAAACATTGAAACCCGAAGTGAGCGACCAGGATTCGAAAACATCCTGTTTTTTCAGCAATTCCTTGTACTGCCTGCGGGCGATAGCAGGGAGCAGAATAAACTGGCCCGGATCTTTTGGCAGATTAATTTCATTTTGCTTACGCGATTCCTTACGAGTTACGCCTGCCCTCGAGTGAGCCAGCCGGGTGGTAATGCGCATTAATACAGGCACACCCAGTTTTTCCGACATTTCAAATCCATAATAAACCATATCGTAAGCATTCTGCTGGTTGGTAGGTTCAAGCACCGGCATAAGGGCAAATTTCCCCAGCACGCGCGAGTCCTGTTCATTTTGCGAAGAGTGCATCGAAGGATCATCAGCTGATACCACGATAAGGCCACCATTGGCGCCTGTAATTGCCGAATTGATAAAAGGATCGGCAGCCACGTTGAGCCCGACATGTTTCATACACACCATGGCGCGTTTGCCGGTATACGACATGCCGAGTGCCGACTCCATAGCCGTTTTCTCGTTGGTCGACCAACCAGCCCTGATTTGTCCTGACCTGGCTTCCTTCGATTGCATTACGTATTCTGTAATTTCGGTCGAGGGGGTTCCCGGGTAGGCGTATATGCCTGACATTCCAGCATCTATTGCAGCCTGTGCAATGGCTTCATCGCCAAGTAACATTAATTTCTGGTCCATATAATGAATTTCTTTACAACAATTTTGAGGGCACAAACGTACATGAATTGGCACTGAATTACAAGTACTTCAAAAAATAATTTCAGTAATTCACTGAAATTTTAAAATGCGGGCTTCCACCAAATATCGGAGGCGTTGAACACCTTTATAATCCAGCTGTTTGATATATTTGCACCATAAAAAAACAAGACGTTGAATTACCTGGCCCATCTCTTTTTAGCAGGCACCGATCCCGAAATGATACTTGGTAATTTTATTGCCGATCATGTGAAAGGCAGCGATGTGTTGAAATTTTCGCCCAGAACACGCGATGGAATTTCGATGCACAGGGCTATTGATACGTATACAGATCAACACCCGGTGGTAAAGCAAAGCATTGAACGGCTCCGGGCCGATTTCAGGAAGTATGCAGGGGTAATTGTGGATATGTACTACGATCATTACCTTTCAGCATACTGGGAGGAGTTTTCGGATACAAGCCTCGAAACATTTACGCACCTGCGGTACGATATCCTGAATACTTTTAAACCGGTACTCCCCGAGCGATCGGCAAGGTTGCTATACTACATGGAAAAACAAAACTGGCTGTTATCCTATGCAAGTTTCGATGGAATGCAACAGGCTTTTAACGGGATGTCGCGGCGCACCACTTTCGAATCGAAAATGGAAATGGCGGTTACTAACCTGAAAGCAGGCTACCCGCATTTCGAAAATGAATTCAGGCAATTTTTCCCGGATTTGCAGTTGTTTGTGGCAAACAATTTTGACATCAGTGCCTGAACATACCTAGCAAAAGCAAAAAAGCCATCCCCGTTGGATGGCTTTTTTGCTTTTGCGCTCTTGGAACAAAAACTTAATCTTCGATAATAACTTCCTTGCCGGCAGCAAAATCTTCGAGCATGGCAGTAGTTATTGATTTCGGACGTTCGAGGGGGTAACCAAGCGCCCTGTCCCAGATGATATTAGCAGCGATACCAATGGCACGACCAATACCAAACAATACGGTATAATAATCGTATTCCTTAACACCATAATGCCATTGAATAACACCCGACTGGGCATCAACGTTTGGCCATGGATTTTTAGCCTTACCCTGCTCACGCAAAATATCCGGAACAACCTTGTAAAGCATATCCGTATATTTAAACATCAAATCATCCTTGAGATGTGTAAGCGAAAAATTGCGCTGCAAGGTATAACGCGGATCAGTTTTACGCAGCACGGCATGACCGTAACCCGGAATTACCTGACCCGATTTAAGTGTATCCCAAACAAATAATTTCATTTCCTCTTCTGTTGGAATCCTGTCTTCCATTTTTTCCATCACACCTTGTAGCCAACGGAGAACTTCCTGGTTGGCCAGGCCATGCAAAGGACCAGCCAAACCGTTCACCATAGCAGCAATGCTCAGGTAAATATCCGACAATGAACTGGAAACCAGGTGACCGGTATGTGCACTTACATTACCACCTTCGTGATCGGCATGAATGATAAAATGCATACGGCTTACATCGTCGTAAGGTTTCCCTATACCCATCATATGGGCAAAATTGGCCCCAAAATCAAGGTACGGATTGGACTGGATACGCTTGCCGTCGCGGTATAATTTGGCGTAGATGTATGTAGCAATCTCAGGCATCTTTGCCAGCAGGTTAAGGGCATCCTCGTAAGTCGAATCCCAGTAATCGAGTTTGTGCAGTTTGCCTGTAGCATATTTTTTGGCAAAAAGCG
>CAYNVK010000264.1:0-5575 GCA_964400395.1 uncultured Lentimicrobiaceae bacterium
GCATGGCATTAATTTCAGCGGCAGAGTATGTACAGGATCTGGCGGCGACGGCGGCGGTGGCTGGGGCGGCTGGGGCGGCTGGACGTACGACGGGGATCCCTCGCGCGGCGGATCGTGGCCAACGCACTACGACCCAAATAACAGTACACCTACCGTAAGCACACCTTCAACAGGCTGCGAACCTTGCCTCATCTCGCTGGCGCTGAATGGAATCGGTTGTTTCCCGATTTTGGGTCCGCTTATTACCAACGGAGCCGGTATTTTGGGCTGCCTGCTGAGCCTGGCTGATTTCGATATCAGTTTACTGGACCTCGCCGATTGTGGCATGACCGGGCTCGGACTGGTGGTTGACCTGGCAGAAATAGGCTGTGCTTATGGGTTACTTCGTACGGCCTACGACTGTTACAAGGATCCGCCCATTTTTGTGAAATCAAGTATACGTAATAATCCGTATCCCAAATCGGCTACAGGCGGAGGTACACAACTTATGCCGCCCATCCTGAAACAATCCATGCAGGACCTGGCTTACAGCGTTTCGGTACTTGAGGCACTCGATAGCCTGGGTTCGGAAATTATGGGCAACTGGGAGTGGAAAACCAAGGCTAACATCAAGGACTTTAACAGTGAAGTAGAACCATTTGTGAAGCAAAACAAGGCTTTTGGTGCCGAAGATATTGCTTCGTTGCAGCAAAAAATGAATGGTACTGATATTACGGTTCCCGAAATCCTGATTTTCACCACCCGCTGGAACAACTCACTTGCCGCCTGGAACCAGCAGATATATTCGCCCAACGCTCAGTATCCCGATATTATCGACAAGGTGAAAATGAAGCATTTCATTTTAAAAATTGATACTGCCGAAAAATACGCCGTTTCGCGCGGGTACAAAAACTCGCTCGAAATGTATAACCTGGCATTGGCCGATACCAAAGAACAGATTGAAGGTGGGCGAAATTCCGTTTGCTCGTCAGTAACCATCAAAATTTCGCAAAAACTGGTAATGACCCGCGAAGCCTTCGAAGGCACGCTGACCATTTATAACGGCAACAAAACAACTGCCATGCAGGAGGTTAAGCTCAACCTCGAAATAAAGGACGAAAATGGCCTTCTCTGTAACGATCTCTTCCAGATTGATACCAAAGCGCTTGATATACTTACCGCTATTGATGGAACAGGTACTTTGGGTCCTGACCTGAAAGGAAGTGCTACCGTGTTGTTCATTCCTGAAAAAGGTGCTGCTCCAACAGTTCCCAAAAGCTACTCATTCGGAGGATCATTCTCCTACCTCGATCCGTTTACAGGTGTAACCGTTACCAAATCGTTGTTCCCTGTTACACTCGAGGTAAATCCGAGCCCCGATCTGTTCCTGCATTACTTTATGCAGCGCGACATTTTGGGCGACGATCCGCTCACTGTTCCTGTTGAGCCGATTGTGCCCGCCGAGCTGGCTGTAATGATTCAGAATAATGGTTTTGGTACTGCCAACAGCGTTCGGATTGAATCGGCCCAGCCTGTAATTACCGAAAATCAGAAAGGGCTTGCGATTAACTTTGCACTGGTAGCATCAAACCTCAACGGGCAACCGCGGCAGCTTGGGCTTACCAATATCGATTTCGGTAACATTGCACCCAAATCGTCGGCCATCGGGCAATGGTGGTTTACCAGCGACCTGCTGGGCCATTTTGTGAATTACGAAGCCAAGGTTACACACCTCGACAGCCGCGGCAACCCCGACCTGAGCCTGATCAGCGGGGCGAAACTGCATGAGCTGATCCGCAGTATCGATGTGTATGCCGGGGTTGAAGATGGTATACACGATTTCCTGGTGAACGAAGTACAGGATGCAAAGGAAACACCTGATGCTATTTACCTCTCAAACGGAGGCGTGCTTGATGTTTATCCTGCTGCCGCGATGTCGGCGCTTGGAAGCGTTTCAGCGCCTTTGTTCGAAACTGAGGTTCAGGTTACCCCTTCGCAAATCGGGTGGAACTATTCGAAAATAGGCGATCCCGCAAATGGCCTGTACAAAGTTGTGAGTGTTACCCGCGAAGATGGACAGGAAATACCGTTGGCCAATGTTTGGCAAACCCATGTTACCCTGCCCGATGGTAAAGAACCGGTGTATGAAAATATGCTTCACTTTACCGATGTATTTAACGCCATTGGCCCGGTTAAATACAAAATAAAATTCGTGGCTAAAGACCAGGCAGTTCCGCAGATAGTAAGCATTGATACCGTGCCCGAAAAGTTTGTAACCAAACCGGTTTCCTCATTAACCGTGGTATTCAGCAAACCAATCGACCCGGCTACATTTACTTTTGAGGATATGACCCTCCGTGTTCAGGGTGGCGCCAACCTGATGGATGCTTCAGTAAGTATTACAAAGATTGATCCTGTTACATTCAAAATTAATTTTGGTGCAAAAACACTCACCGATGGGTTTTATGTGTTGAATGTTCAAACCGCGCAGATCAGCGATTTAACCGGCACCTTTGGTGAATTTGGCAAACAGGTTAGCTGGACACAGTTTGCCCATATCCCGTTTGTTCAGGAATTTGTGGGTTTGCCCGGAGCTGACAGCGCTGCAAAATCGCTGGCTGATTTTATCCTGGTACGTTTCAATGTTCCGGTTGATCAATCGACCTTATGGCCCGAAAGATTTATGTGGAAGAAAAACGGGGCATCGGTTTCAGGGCAGGTGCAAGTTTCGTCGATGGATATGGAGGGCAAACTGTTTAAAGTTTCAGGATTAAACGCTTTCCTTTCGGGTGATGGCCTGTATTCGCTTACGGTTGATTTGCCAAAAATTACATCACTCGAAGGTGTAAATGGCGCAATTGCCCAAACCGTTGAATGGAGTATTGATAACTCGCCGCCACAGGTAAGCAAGGTTACATTTGTAAAAACCGGTGGTTTCGATTCGCAGCACGTTACGGCTATTAACATCCAGTTTAATGAACCCGTGAATGGTTTTGGCCTGTCATCCATAGAGCTCTGGAAGGATGGCCAGCGTCAGCCACTTTCGCAGTTAACCCTTACCAAACAAGCTTTAAACTCGTATCTGTTCACCCAGTTCAGGCTGCTCACCTATTACGATGGCAATTATACACTGAAGGTGAAAATGGATGGAGTTTCGGATATTTCGGGCAATGCAGCCACCGGAACCAAAGAGTACAAATGGCTTGTATTCAGGAAACCACCGAAGGCAGTTACGGATTTACGGATTACTCCTGATATGGGATTTTCGGCCACCGATGCCCTTACAGCTTCCGGCAAAGTATCGGCACTCATGACTGTAAACGAGCCGCATTCGAACATTTTACTTTACCAGAACGATCATGGAAACCTTACCTTGCTGGCCGAAGTTACAAATGTGAATACTGGTGCCCTTTCGGTTCCCATACAGTTTACTGTGGCCGGCAACCTGGTGCTGGAAGCCCATTGCCTGGATAGCCTCACCAACGAAATTGTTACCGAATTACCGGTGTTTATTGATGAAACCGCCCTGCTGGCAACCTGGAGAAGCATCCCGGTAAGTACGGTTGAAGCTCAGCCCGATTCAGTTGTTCTTGAGTTTTCCGAAAGGCTACTGCTTGATGCCTCGCTGAAAAACTACCTGAAACTGGAACGAAACGGCCAGTCGGTTACAATTGACAACCTAACTGTAAACAAAACATCCGAAAAAGTTTATGTGCTTAAAGGTTTTAATCTGGCAGGCAATGCCGCGGGTAATTACACCCTTTCAGTGGATGTAACCCAGTTGCAGAAATACAAAACCGGCAGACAGGGAATATCAGTTACCAAGGCACAATGGACAATTGCCAGTCCGAATAAGGCACCATTTGCTTACGCGGGTGCGGACCGGAGTGTGAGTGAACGTGATTGGGTTACCCTGGACG
This sequence comes from uncultured Lentimicrobiaceae bacterium, assembly GCA_964400395.1. GTDB lineage: Bacteria > Bacteroidota > Bacteroidia > Bacteroidales > UBA4417 > UBA4417. The sequence goes on from CAYNVK010000264.1 coordinate 3,900, forward strand.
GAACATTTTCGACGGACCCGGAAAATGACCAGCTTACATACAGCTGGACAGCACCTGCCGGAATTACACTGAGTTCGCTTACTGCTGCCAGGCCAACATTTATTGCGCCCGATGTTACTGCTGAAACCAGTTATACTTTCTTCCTGGTGGTAAATGACGGGAGCCTTAGCTCAGCCCCGGTATCGGTAACCATAACGGTAAAGGATGTTTTTGTGGGTACTTCGCTCACCGAAAAGCCATCGTTTAAAGTTTACCCAAATCCTACCACGGGAATTTTTACGGTTGAACTGGCCGGAAGTCCGGGGAATAAAGCTGAACTCACTATTTTTAATATGACCGGTGTTGAAATTTTGCGTAAGGAAATAAGTTCGGCTACAAAAGTTGAGGTTAACCTTAAAAACCAGCTGAGCGGAATTTACCTGGTAAAAATTACCCGCAATGACCAGCAGCAGTTGAGTAAGATAATTTTGAGGAGAGATTAACTTTTCTCATTATTGGTTGGCTGAAATCTAAAAACACGAAACTGCCCTTCTGATTACCCGAAGGGCAGTTTTGGTTTAAAATGGATTGTGAAAAATCAGGAATTGATTTACGCTTGCTATAAAGTAGATCCGGATTTCGCTACAGTACGATAACAAAACTTGTTCGGCCGGGTGCGGATTGAACGGTAAGCGAACCGCCATGCAGCCGCATAATTTGCCGCGATAAACTCAGCCCAATGCCACTGCCGTTTTCGCGGTTAGTAAAAAACGGGACAAATATTTTATCAAGCAAGCTGGCCGGAATCCCGGGGCCGTTATCAATAATTTCAATTACAGTTTGCAGGTTGTCGTTGGCATAGGCTTTTATCTCGATATCACCGTCATCCTGGTTTCGGAGCGCTTCCCACGAGTTCCTTACCAGGTTAATAATCACCTGCGACAACAGGTTTTCGTCGGCATTCAGCATCATGTCGGGATTTTGCAGGTTTACCGAGAAGTTTACGCGATTAAAATTTAGTTCCGAACAGAGCAGCAGTTTGGTTTTTTCAAGGAATAGCTGAAGGTTGAAATTCTTATACACCGGATTATGCAGGTGGGTGAGCTTTCGGTACGAATCAACAAAGTTAACCAGGCCTTTACCACGTTCCTGTATAACACTTAATCCTTTAATGGTATTTCCAATCATGGCCTCGCTGATCTCAACAGGCCTGCGTGGTTCGTCACTGGCAATGTAATACCCCAACATAGTTTCAGAAAGCGATGTAATAGGGGCAATGCTGTTCATTATTTCGTGGGTAAGCACCCTGATCAGGCGTATCCACGATTCAGTCTCCTTTTCATCGAGTTCGTTGCGGATATCCTGTATGGAAAGCAGCGTGAGGTGCTGATCGCGGGCTACCATCGAAGTGGCCCTTACTGAAAGTTGCATACTTCCTCTTTCGTTGGTAAGGTGCAGGAGCTTGTGCCCCTTGGTTTTAACCTTTTCGAATTCGACCGATAAGCCTTCCTGTACTTTTTCGAGTTGCAGCATGTGGGTAAGCGGCTCGCAGCCCAGCAAGCGCCTCGCGGCTGAATTTGCAAGCAGTATGTTACCACGCTCATCGTAAGTAAGAAGCCCGGTAGCAGCATGTTCGAGAATTGTTTGGTAGTATTGCTCCTGCGAGCGGTTTTGCATTTTTGCTTCGCTGATCAGTT
>CAYNVK010000265.1:0-5550 GCA_964400395.1 uncultured Lentimicrobiaceae bacterium
CAGCGATTTCTGGTATTTGCAGTACAACAATATTACCGGCAGCGGTATAAATGGCAGTTTAAGCAATGGTGTTGATGCCGGGCTTTATTATTCCATGATTTCGTACCTGGCCAGGGCCAATTATACCTACGACGATAAATACATTTTCACGGCAACTTTCAGGCGCGATGGTTCATCAAAATTTTCGTCCGAAAACAGGTGGAGCATGTTCCCATCACTGGCTGCCGGCTGGAATATCAGCAACGAATCGTTCATGAAAAACATGACCCAGATTTCCAAGTTGAAACTTCGCGCAAGCTGGGGTAAAATAGGTAACGAAAAGATAGATTATTCGAACCGGTTTTCACTAACCCAGGACAATGTAGCTGTTTTTGGAATTGGCGATATTTTGTACCCGGGTGTTACCTATGCAAAAAGCGGCAACCCCGACCTGAAGTGGGAAGTAACAAGCCAAACCGATGTTGGATTAGAAATAGGCGCATTTAAGGACAAGCTTACCGCCGAATTTGATTACTACCACCGTACTACCAACGATATTCTGGTTGAATTGTCGACACCGGGCTACATGGGCAACGGGCAAGGACAAAAGATCCGTTACAACGCCGGCGAGGTGATGAACAGCGGGTTTGAAGCAAATATTACCTGGAGGGATAAAATAGGTGAAGTTGGCTACAATATTGGATTCCTGGCCTCGACCATACACAACGAAGTACTCAGCGTAGGAGGCAGCAGCGGTATTGACTCACTGCTTTATGGTGGCGATATCAAAGGCTTTTTGACCCAAAGCCGCGAAGGATTACCGATTGGCGCTTTTTACGGGTACAAAACCGACGGAATATTCCAGAACCAGGCTGAGCTGAATGCCTATCCACATACCAGCGATGCCGGAATAGGTGATCTGCGTCGTGTGGATGTTAACGGAGATAATATAATTAACGATCAGGACCGAACCTACATCGGGTCACCCATACCAAAGTTTATCCTCGGGTTTAATGCGGAAATTACTTACAAGCACTTCGATTTTTCATTCAGCTTACAGGCGCAAACCGGGAATAAAATATACAATGCCAAAGAATTTATCAGGCCCGATGCTTATAATTTCGAACAGCATGTGATGGATCGCTGGACCGGCGAAGGAACCAGTAATTCCGAGCCACGCGCAAGTTTTGGCGGGTACAATTATATTCCTTCTGATAAATTTATCCAGGATGGCTCTTTCATGCGTTTGCGAAGCCTGGTATTGGGTTATACCCTTCCAGAGGCTTTGAGCACCAAACTTCACATGCAGCAATTCAGGGTATATGTGAAAGGGAACAACATTTACACACTCACCAAATACACCGGCTATACACCTGAAATCGGGAGCGGTGATGTGCTGTCGAATGGCATAGATACAGGTATATATCCTGTAAGTTCCGTATATTCCTTTGGTGTAAACTTAACATTTTAGCAGCCATGAAAAACATACATAAAATATATTTGTCAGCATTTGTAATGCTTTTGTTTGTGCTCGCAGGTTGTGAATCATTCCTGGATAAAGAGCCCCAGGGAGCACTAACCCAAACCACTTTCCCCACTTCGGCATCCGATGCCTTGCTTGCAGTAAATGCAACTTACGGAACCATGCTTGATGTAAGTTTCCATTCAGGCACATTTCCTATCCTCGATATCATGTCCGACGATGCCCGCAAGGGAAGTAATCCAACCGACCAGTCGGCCGAAATTGGCCCTTACGATAATTTTACCTTTACCAAAACCGGTAACGAACTTAAATCGTGGTGGGCAACACTTTACATGGGCATTAAAAGAGCCAATGTGGTGATTGAAAAAGTACCGGCCATTGATATGGATGCCACTTTGCGCAACCGGTATATTGCTGAAGCCAAATTTTTGCGGGCACTTTTCTATTTCGACCTGGTACGTGCCTGGGGTGATGTTCCGTTGATACTCACCACTAATCCGGGCAATAACCTGGTAAGGACACCCAAAGCCGATATTTACAAACAGATAAAAGAAGACCTGCTGTCAGCTATAATCGGGTTGGACGAAAGAAATGCACAGCCGACCGCCGAGCTCGGAAGAGCTACCAAAGGTTCGGCAAAAGCTTTGTTGGCAAAGGTTTATCTATTTGACGGCGATTTTGTGAATGCCGAAAAATATGCTCTGGAAGTGATCAATTCAACACAATACGGATTGGAACCCCTGTTTGTAAATGCCAGCAGTGTAGATGGCGAGCATGGTATTGAGTCCGTTTTCGAAATAGGAGCTATAGGCCTGGAAGCTGCCGGTGGCGATCAATTTGCAAATGTTCAGGGTGTGCGTGGAACACCAAACCGGGGCTGGGGATTTAACCGGCCAACACCAAATCTCAGGGAGTCGTTCGAGGAAGGGGATCCAAGGCTGAAAGGAACCATTATTGACCTGGGTGATGTTATTGACGGCATCATCATTGCCGGCGACGGTACTACACCGGATATTACCCGCGACAATGAAGGCAATATCCTGGAAACAGAATGCTACAACCGCAAAGTATGGACTCCGGGTAATAATGTTGCCACGCAGTTCGGTCATAACCGGAGGATAATCAGGTATGCCGATGTGCTGCTGATTGCGGCTGAGGCATTGAACGAAAACAATAAACCGGCCGATGCGTTAGTATACCTCAATAAAGTTAGGGAACGTGCACGCCAGGGCAACAATGCTATTTTGCCCGATATTACAACCACAGAAAAAAATGCATTACGAAATTCAATTCTCAACGAGAGGCGCCACGAACTGGCAATGGAAGGTCACAGGTTCTGGGACCTGGTGCGTACCAATAAAGCTGCTGAAGTTTTAGGTCCATTAGGTTTTGTGACAGGCAAAAATGAACTCCTGCCCATACCTCAAAGTGAAATTGATATATCACAAGGTTCATTAAAACAAAATCCAAATTGGTAAATTACAGTTTAATTAAATTTTCACCCTTAAATCAACCAAACTATGAAAAACAAATTAATGTATGTGAGCACAATTCTCCTGGCTGGTGTGTTACTGCTGGGAAACAACGGATGTAAAAAAGACGACCCAACAGCACTTTCGCTCGTAGCACTCAAAGCCGGAAGTGTTGATCTGAATGGAGCTACTGCAGCTACCACTGTTCCAACCAATCCTACCATCGTAGCCGAATTTACCACCGATGTTGATCCGGCAACTGCTACCAGCGCTAATATTACAATGATCAGAGACTACGATAATGCAAATGTTGCAATAACAATTACAACCGCTGCCAACAAAATTACGATTGTACCTACCGAAGCTTTGGCCAGTGGTGCATTATTCAAACTCAATTTCAGCGCAGGACTTAAATCAACCGAAGGTCAGTTCCTTACAGCTACCAGCAGGAATTTCACCACCATCGGCACTTTCGCTCCTTCGGGAATGGCCGCATACTGGAATTTCGAGGACAACGCAATTAACCAGGTAACCAATACCGATGCAAGTGCAAAAATTGATATCACTTACACTGCATCGCGCAATGCAGCAGCCGGTAAAGCAGCTACATTTAACGGAACAACCAGTATTATCGAAATCCCGAATGGCAGTGCTTTAATCAATGGAGCAAACTTCACCATCAGTTTTTGGGTTAAAGCAGCCTCGGCCGGACAGGTAGATGCAGGTGGCAATCCAAAAGGTCACTTTGTACTTGGATTAGGCGCTTATTATGGAATTCAGTTCGAAATGTTTGGTTCATATACCGGTGCAAAATTTGCAATCCGTTACGAACTTGCTGATGGGACAACCGCTTCGGAAGATATGTGGTTCCCAAGCCTGGCAACCGACAAAAACAGTGGCGGATGGCAAGGATGGGATTATGCCAAGTCGCTCACTGACGCTGAAATGACAGCCATGTTGAAAGACAAATGGCTCAACGTTGTTTACACTTATAACGGCACTGAAAAACAAGGCACACTGTATTATAATGGCGTGAAGATGAAAAGCTTCGACTTTGATCTTTGGCCTGCAGGCGACGCTAAACTTGGCGTTAAAGGGTTGAAATACGGTGGCGTTACACCAGATGTTGCTAATGAACTCGCTTTAGGATTTGTTCAATCAAGAGCAGGTACAATGTGGGATGCAGAACCATGGGGTGGATATGATATCCCAACCGCCAACCACTTCCGCGGACAATTAGACGATTTGCGTTTCTATCACAAAGCGTTAACTGCTGCTGAAATTGATCTGATGTACAAATCTGAAAAACCTTAATGACGGTTAGTTGGTAGTACAAGGGAGGGCATTGGGATTTCCTGATCCCTCCTTTTTTTTAAACTTTAATAAAAAGACAATATGAAGACCAGGATTATTTTTTTCGCAATAGTTGCTGTAATGGTTTCCGTAACCTTTGCATGCAAAAAAGATAATCCTGTTGCAACAGGTACGCTGCAAATTACTACCTGTACTGCCGGGGATGTTACGCTTAAATACCCCGACATTTCGACCGGGATAGCGAATGATGCCGACATATCGATAACATTCTCATCATCCGTTGATACCAACACAGCCAAAAACAGTATCAACTTAAAACGCCCTGACAATACGTTGGTTCCGGTTACAATATCATTTAAAAACAACATGACTACCCTGGTAGTTAATCCGGTGGATGTACTTGAAAATCTTACCAATTTTAAACTATCGATATCATCATCACTTAAAGGCACCCAAGGAGAAACGTTTGCCGGCATTGAATATACTTTTACCACCAGCAATGGTGCGTTTATCATTAAAACGATCACCATCAACAACCAGAATTTTATGCCTCCTGCCAAAGGCAACAATATAAAATTGAACGATTTAAATATTGTTATTGAATTTTCATCGGCACCTGATCCTAATAATATCAAATCATACTTTCTGCTATCGGGAAATCCCGTATTTGATGTAACCATTGCTGGCGAAGGCACTACCGTTCAGCTACATAATCCTGGTGTTTTATCAGGATATACAAATTATTACTTTACAGTTTCATCCGAATTGAAAGCTAAAAACGGCTATACTTTTGACGGATTCGTAAATACATTTTATACGGCACTGGATTCGACCCTGAAATTCCCCGAAATCAGTGACGATGAGTTGCTGACACTGGTTCAGCGGCAGACATTCAAATATTTCTACGATTTTGCACATCCGGCAAGCGGCATGGCCCGTGAGCGCAATTCGTCGGGGAATACGGTTACAACGGGTGGTTCAGGCTTCGGGGTTATGGCTCTGATAGTAGGCATGGAGCGGGGATTCATCACGCGCAGCCAGGGACTGACACATTTAACAAAAATAGTATCCTTCCTCGAAAAAGCGGATCGTTTTCATGGCGCATGGCCACACTGGATTGACGGCAATACCGGTAAAGTTATTCCTTTCAGTACCAAGGATAATGGCGGCGACCTGGTTGAAACTGCTTTTATGGCCCAGGGGCTGATTGCCATGCGGCAATATCTGAAACCCTCAGTTCCAGAAGAAAAAAGCCTTATCGACCGTATCAATGAGCTGTTTAACGGCATTGAATGGGACTGG
>CAYNVK010000266.1:0-5540 GCA_964400395.1 uncultured Lentimicrobiaceae bacterium
AAAAGTGGATTTTATTTGCAGTTAGTGCAGTAAAATTAAATTTTATCGATCATAAAGTAATAATATACAGAATACTACATTTAATATTTTGAGAAAAAAACAAGGGCGTCAGAAGTCAGGAAATATTATCATTGATGAAACAGTATTGTTTCCGCGCTTTGGTTTTAAGTAAGCGCGATGCTTAGCCGGATCGCTGAAAAAATACAAAAACTGCCACCTGAATGCCGTTTGCTTAAAAAACCTGCGACCCTGTTCTTTTATTGGTTTGCGAATAAATCCGTAAAAGCGAATGTTGTTCCATCGAACAATCCCTGGTCGCTTAACTTCAGTTCGGGGATAACCAGCAGCGCCATAAACGAAAGCGTCATAAACGGGGCCTGCAACGTGCCTCCAAGTGCACGGGCTTTGTGGTTAATGGCTTCGTATTTGCGGGCCACTTCATAGCCATCAGTATTTCCCATTAATCCGGCAACCGGAAGCGGTAGCACATCGAGGTTGTGTCCATCCGTAACTGCTATCCCGCCTTTGCAGTCGATAAGGCTGTTAATTACACTCACCATATCGTCATCGCTGGTACCTATGCAGATAATATTATGGCTGTCGTGGGCAACCGTCGAAGCCATAGCGCCTAGTTTCAGCCCAAACCCGCTGATAAAACCGATGGCTGGTTTCGAAGGTTTGTAGCGGTTGATGACCGTAATTTTCAGAATATCCTTATCGGTGTTGCTCACTACTTTTCCATGGAGCAGGGTAGGGGTTTCCAGAATCTTCTCTGTTACCAGGTCGCCATCAAATGCTTTTATAACTTTTAACCGGCCGGGCATGGAAGTAACTTCCAGATCGCCGGTAGTAACCCGGTTAGTGAGGAAACTGTTCGGTGAATCGTAGCGGCCTGTTTCGATACGTGTTTTCCCCTGCTGGGCAACCAGTTCGCCGTCAATGTAAGTGCTGATTGGATTAAAAGCAGATAAGTTGTCGATAATCACCATATCGGCTGCATCGCCGGGCTGTAGCAGTCCGCAATTTAATTTGTAGTGTTTTGCCGGGTTAAGCGTGCAGGCGCGGATGGCATCCATAGGGCTGAAGCCGGCAGCCATGGCGCGTTTAACCAGCAGGTTGATATGCCCGGCTACCAGGTCGTCGGGGTGCTTGTCGTCGCTGCAGAACATCACTTTTTCAGGATGGGTACCAAGCAAAGCCACCAGCGCGTCGAAATTACGGGCAGCACTTCCTTCGCGAATCAGGATATGCATGCCTGCATTTATTTTTTCTACAGCCTCATTGAGGGTTGTGCATTCGTGGTCGGTGGTAATTCCGGCTGCTGCATATTTTTTTATATTTTCATGATCAAGACCCGGTGCATGTCCATCCACAGGCTTGTTATATTGCTTAGCCCAGTCCAGCTTTTGATGTACTTCCTTATCTCCATAAATCACCCCGGGGAAATTCATCATTTCCGAAAGGTAATGTATATCGTTTCTCTTCAGGAGTTCCCCAACCTGCCGGGCATCAATAACTGCTCCCGACGACTCGAAACCGGTTGCCGGCACGCACGAAGGCGCCCCGAAATGAAATTTGAATGGTGTTAGATTGCCGTTGCTTATCATAAAATCAACACCCTGCATGCCCAGCACATTGGCTATTTCGTGGGGATCGGAAACGGTGGCTGTAGTGCCGTGAACCACAGCAAGCCTTGCAAACTCAGCCGGAACCAGCATGGAACTTTCAATATGCACATGCGCATCAATTAAACCTGGAATGATATATTGATTGTCAGAGGTTTCGCATGGCGTTACGGCCTCAATTTTCCCGTTTTTTACACTGATTATTCCCGCGAAAATATTGCCGGAAACAACATCAACCACCTGGCCGGAAATGCTAAAGGAATTTTTCATCATTTTTATAAATAGAATGTGAATGCATCACAAAAGTAATGCATCCGGGGTTGATAAAAAAGAGAAGGAGATTATACCAGCTAACCTGCCGGAGTCATAAAAAAACACTGTTGTCCGGTTAATCCAGATTGAAAACGATGAAGGCATTGATTTATAGCGTCCCTACGGGACTTTGCTGCAATAGGTATTACTCTTAATTCTACCAATATTTAGCCCCTAACGGGGCTGTCCCGTAGGGACATGATATTGATAGAGAGCAAATTAATATTCCTTGTAAGTCCCGTTAGGGACGAGATGTAATTTTGTCGGGAAATTTTAATAACAAAATTAAATTCCAGGATTTAGCGCTGCGCTTTTGTTAATTCGATTTGTAAACGGGTATCAGGTCTCTTTTAAGACTGGTAAAATAATTTCTGGCAGCAGTGTAGTCGGTTGTAAATCCAAGTAAAAACCCGCCACCGCCTGATCCGCAGAGCTTCAGCTGAAATTTACCCGAATCGAGGCCATGTTGCCAGGCAGGGATAAAATTTTCGGGGATCATATTGGTAAAATGCTGAAGCTGAAATGCCGAAACTTTTATCAGCGATTCAAAAAATGAGCGCATATTGCCGCTCAGCAAATCCGAAATACATTGGTTCACCCAGGGGATATAGTCGGTACGGAACAGGTTTTCATATTCTTTGAACCGCATTTGCTCCAGGAAATGATTTACCAGCGGACCGGTTTTGCCGATTTTACCGGTATCGACCAGGAAGATAACACCTTCACTCTCGAACTTGCTGCGGGGAACGCCGGTAATGGCAATATCTTCGCGCGAATGGATGAGCAATGGATGCTGCAGGTAACAGTTCAGCGGATCGATGCCACTGCTTTTGCCATGAAAAAGCGATTCGAGTTTCGAAAATATTTCTTTCAACCGGCTTATTTCTTTGCCCGAAATAAATTCGTTGGCTTCAATTTTATCGGTACAATAGCGGTTGTAGATACCTGCAACCAAGGCGCCCGAACTCCCGATGCCGTAACCCTGGGGAATATTCGATTCAAAATACAGGCCTTTTTCGAGGTCGGCGCTGAGCATTTTGAAATCAATGGTACAAGGCATTTCGCCCTGTGCTTCAAGTTTGAGCATAAAGGACAGGAATTCCTTCAGTTGCTTGTTGGATTGAACAGCGAAATCGTAATCGGTATATTTGTCGTCGTCAATAAAACTGAGCTGCCCGGTAAAATGAGTGTAAGGAATGGTAAGTCCCTTTGAGTTGAAAAGAATACTGTATTCGCCGAATAACAATACTTTACCGTAATAAATTTCTGTTTTATGAGTCATCCTGTAATTTTTAATATGCTTTTTCAGAATTCAGAAGTGAAGTTAAGCCATTTTAACCGGACCGCTGCCGTAAAAATCATTCAACACCTGGTTCTGTTTATTGTTTTTGAGCAAATCTTCAACAATCAGATTGTTAACTTGTTCAGATTCATCTTCAAAATATAGAATATGAATGTTCGGGCCTGCATCGAGGGTAAAGCAAACATGCAGTCCATTCTCTTTGCGAACTTGTTGCAGGCGGCTGATGATGCGCACGGTTTCGGGTTCCATCAGCATAAATCCATCGGCTGATGTCATCATGAGCGCATGTAAGGTAAAGGCTTCGTTTTCGGTGATTCGCATAAATGTTTGCTTATCGCCGGTTTTTAAGGCTTCAAGCAGTTCGGCAGTATTGTTCTGTGCCTGCTTTACCCGGGCTTCAGCAAAAGGGTGGCCGTTCATCCGGTTGTGGCCTTCGGAGCTCGAAACCGGTTTTTCACCCCGGTTAACTATAATGATGCTGTCGCGAAGGGTTGTAAACACAGGATGCACTTCAGGAACAGGCACTGCAATCAGGTCCGACGAACCCGCCAATGCTTTGCTTGCCCCCCATACCGTAAAACCGGGGAATATCGACCTGCACGCGCTTCCTGATCCGAGGCGGGCCACATAAGAGGCTTTCGACCTGAATTCAGATTCTTCGAGTATGATGCCTGATAATTCGCTGTCGAGCGAGCAAAGGCAAAGTGCCAGCGCGCTGAAGGCCGAGGCCGAGGATGCAATTCCTGCCGAATGCGGGAAGGTATTTTTAGTTTCGAGTTTCAGGTTTACCTGTTGCAGCCAGGGGAAAATATCGGTGATGCTGTCGGCAAATTTCTGCATTCTTTCACCAAAAGCAGGGTTTTGCTTTCCTTCGAACCAGAAGTCGAGGTTCACAGTACCTTCGGTTTCGCGGGGCAGCGCAGTAAGCGTAGTGATGGTGTGGGCGCCTGAAAGGGTCATGCTCAACGAAGGGTTTACCGGGAGCTGCCGCCCTGTTTTACCCCAGTATTTTACCAGCGCGATATTACTGGGCGATTGCCACGAAACAGAAACGGGTACTGCCAGCGTTGAGGTTAAACGGGAGCTTGAAAAAGCGGGGTTGATCATTGAAATAATGAATTTGAATGCTAAAGTACAATATCGTTGAAATTAAACCATATTTGCAAGCCTTTACTTTTAAGGTAAGTTTCGAGCGAGTCCAGGCCGGCCTGCCAGGTTAGCATGCAGAAATCGCCGCCCCAGGCACCCAGCGATTTTACGGCACCCGGTAAATCATAAAAAATGGTTTCCTTCAGCGTTGGCATACCCAATATGTTGCTGATAAGGGCTTCGTGTTCAGTAATGATTTGTTCAAATTCGTGGAGTGAGGCCGCGTTCAGCATTTTTTCGGTAAGCAGGCTGCCATGTGCAACATCATTTGCTTCAACCCCACGGCTTTGGTTTCGGTATTGCCGGATGCCTTCGGCGGAGTCCTGTTTCTTACCCTGGTACACAAAAAAGATATTTTCGGCAAAGGGTGGAGCGAACTTCACAGGCTGGTATGCAGGATGGTTACCGGAGAGCGAATATACAACCGGCCCCGGGCTGATGGCACAGGCGATATCGTAGCCTGAACCTTTTGACACTGAAAAATGAAGGGCAAACGGATCTATTTCTGCCCAGGCTGCCACGGCAGCTATCAGCGTTGAACTGCTTCCCAGCCCCCACAGCAAGGGGTAATTTAAAGTTGATTTTACATGGCATCCCTGCGAATGGCTTAAAAATGCCGGGTTTATGCTTTTTGCAGCCTGCATCAGCCGCTGAGGGTGTTTTGCGATTTCGGGATTGTTGCTTTCGATACAACTAAAGTCGGCCAGCGAATAGGTGCCGCTGAACCAGGTGCTGCCATCGTGGGCCACCGACTTCCACTCGATATACCCCAACTGGTTATCTTCCACTTCCATCCGTTGCCCGAACTTTAAGGGAACAGCCAGCGCTTTTGCCCCATTCAGAACAAGGTACTCGGATGTGAGTAAAAGCTTGGCGTTGAAATATTTATTAAATGGCACTGTTCTTTTTGTTTTATGGAAGATTTGGAATTAAGAGGTTACGAGGGTTTCAAGGGGTTTGAAGAGTTTCAAGAGTTTCAGAGGTTTCAAGAGTTTCAAAGGGTTCAATGCTACGCGTTCAAGGCCTTCGGCGTTCAAGGGTTTCAGTTGTTTTAGGTTTCACTGTCATTGCGAGGAGGAACGACGAAGCAACAAAGGGTTTCAGGGGTTTCAGATGGTTTCAAAGGGTTTGAAGAGATTGAAGACCTCATC
>CAYNVK010000267.1:0-5502 GCA_964400395.1 uncultured Lentimicrobiaceae bacterium
AAGGCGCAGGGTAAAGGTGCTCCCTTGTCCCCATTTGCTTGCCACCTCGATGGAACCGCCCATTAAGTCGATTATTTTTTTACAGATGGAAAGACCGAGACCAGTTCCCTCGTGCTTGCGGGCCAGCCCAGAGTCGATCTGGTGAAAGGGTTGAAAAAGACCTGGAATTTCCTCCGGCTGGATACCAATCCCGGTATCGGTGAATGACAGCTCGTATTGATCGCCTGCCAACCGACAGCAAACCCGCACCCATCCTTTTTCGGTGTTTTGGGTGATGTAAAAATCATCAACTGCTTCGGGCTTAATCCCGTGCCCTTTCTGGAATGAATAAGTTGTAGTTGTATACAGATGCCGCGGATCCTTGTTTTTAAGCCTTGTAACCAGCCCGGTAAGCTGATCGAAATCACCTTCCAGCTCATTTCCCATCGACCACAGGATAAAGGAAGGGTGATTCCCATATTCCCTGATGATATTATCGGCTTCGAGGTTTATAAAATCAACCATGGGTTGATCTTTACCAAAGGTAAGGCTCCAGTTCGGCAGTTCAACCTGTATATACATTCCCATTTTATCCGCCACCCTGAAAGCTGCATCGGGCGGGCACCACGAATGGAACCGCAGGTGGTTGAGGCCATAAGCCCTGGCTGCGCCAAAAACCTTTTCCCAGCCGGCTTCGTCCAAAGGCGGATGACCCGTGAGCGGAAAAATACTGCACTCCAGCGTGCCACGCAAAAACAAAGGACTACCATTCAGATAGAAATGCCTGTCACTTGCCTTCAGGTCGCGGAATCCAACGGTTTGAAAACGTACCGCTTTAATTTTCTTTTTACTGTCGAGCAACGAAACCTTAACCTGGTACAATTCGGGATTGAATTCATCCCAGGGCTGAAGTTCTCCCGAAAAATGAACCACAATATCGGTTTTATCTTTTCCGGCGGCTGAAATGGCACTGCCCGCTGTTTTGTTATTTTTATCGAGCACCTCAACCTTGATGAAATATGCACCCTTTTCTTTAAAAACGGTTTTTACCTCAGCTTTCAGACTTTTCCCACTAAAATCAGGATACACGGCTAACGACGAAATATAATCGGGATCAACGGCACTCAGCGATATCTCGCCAAGAATACCATTCCATTTCATCTGGGTTTCCTGTGTATAGGCATGAGCCATATCCGCATTGTTCAAAACAAACTTTCTGCTATTATCGATGCAGATGGTAATGATATGTTTGCCGGGTAATAGTTTTTGTGATAGATCGTAATAATGTGGCGTGCTAAGGCTGTAGCTGTTCCCGATCTTTTTACCGTCAATCCATAAGGTCGATTCCCAGAGTACCCTTTCCAATTTCAGACTGATATGCTTTCCGTTCCAGTTTTTGGGGATGGAAACCTCTTTTTGGTAATATGCGGGACCGATATAAGAAACTTTTCGCTGAAGGTGAAGCATCACTTCGCGGACAAGCAAAGGCTGCACATGCACAGGATTACCTATGCCGGCTGAATCGAGGGTTGATGGCAATGCAATTGCCAGGTTAAAATCAAGTGCTTTCGGATCAACATTCGCTGGATTATGAACCGAATCCAGGCACAAATTCCATTTGCCGGCCAGGTTTATAACTTCAGTCTGTGCATTACACGATATTGCTAAACTCAGCAGAATGACGGCGGTAAATGCTCTGATCATAGTCAAGAGGTATTCAGTTTATGATGGTGAAACTTTCCTTTACAATCCGCCTGCCTTCCTGCCTATTTTATATTAAAAACCAAGTAGTTTTTCCGGCTTTCGGGAGGTCGGGTTTTAGATCGGAAAATTACTACATGCAACGCAGGTTTATTGTGACAATTCGTTCAATAATTTGTAGATATTCACACAAGAAAAGCCAAAAGAAGCATTGGAGCTAATCCGGTAACCTGATTGCATAAGAAGCTGTTAAGTCTTCAGGTTGTTAAGGCATGATGGCACCGGGGTTAACAACCAGCTTTAAGCCAGGATTTATGGCTGATCTATGAATGGGAGTACCATTTTTTATAGTGATGAATATGATAAAAACCGGATAGAATATACTGGTTACAGGCAAAAAGCAAACGGCACCTCAATCCAGGGATTAAGGTGCCGTTATAAAAAGGAAACCGGATTACAAACCTTGTTTCTCCAGTTCTCTCCATACCAGTGCGCTGGCGCCCATAATGGCTACAGAACCCAGTTTGAGACTTGAAGGAAGAATTTTAACCTTGTTTCTGAAAATAGGCAGCAGGTGGCGTTCCATGCTTTCCCTGGTAGGTTTAAAAATATAATCGCCGGCGGCTACGGGTCCCCCAAAAAGGAAGATCGCTTCGGGACTCAGGTGATGAACCGTATCTGCCAGGGCTTCGCCGAGTAATTCGCCTGTAACCGTAAACACTTCTTTGGCCAGTTTGTCACCCCGTTCGGCTGCTTCGAACACAATTTTCGAATTCATTTCGTTGAACGAAATTTGAGCAAGTTCACTTTCGGCACTGTTGTATTTAGCCAGCAGTTCGAAAACGGTACGTTTCATACCGGTAGCAGAGCAGTAGGCTTCGAGGTGCCCGGTACCACCACAACCGCAGGTACGTGTTCCACGTCCTATGGTGGTATGACCCACTTCGCCTGCAAAACCATCAGCGCCATATACCAGGTCGCCATTCACAATAATTCCGCTGCCCAGCCCGGTACCCAGGGTAATCATCACGAAATTTTTCATATTCTTGCCACCTCCGAATATCAGTTCGCCAAGTGCAGCTGCATTCGCATCGTTGGTAAGCTTTATGTTTGAAATTTCAGGAAATTTGGCTTGCATCATCCGGGCAAAGGGTATCACACCCACAAACGGCAGGTTTGGTGCATGCTCAATGGTGCCGGTATAATAATTGGCATTCGGGGCTCCGATACCTATACCCATCACACCTATAGCCGGGTTGATTTTTGACACTACTTCAATTGCCGATTTAATTTCCGCAGCAAGCAGTTCAACATATTCAGCAAGTAATTCGTCCGATACAGCTTCGCTTCCTGTGGGATTATCTCTCTTCTGTGGGGTAGGCAACTGCGGCTGTTTTTCATATAATATATTTCCTTCGCGGTCAACTACTCCTATGGCGGTATTGGTCCCACCAATATCAATTCCAATTGCAACTTGTTTCATTTGTAATAAGTTTTAAATATGAATTTTGTTTTTTTGATTATCCACGCTGGAATAATCAGTTTGTATTTCGGAAAATGATGTTAAAATTAGCGGAGTTTGCTTCCTTTTACTGCATAGAAGAAGATGTACAGATAGCATAGCGCCGGAACAACAAATGCCCACGAATAACCCGACAGGTCGGCTATTTTACCCATAATCAGCGGGATGATGGCTCCACCGCAAATTAACGTGTTAATAATACCCGATGCTGTGCTCAGTTCGCCTGGTTCAAGGTCCTTAACAGCGAGGGTAAAAATATTGGGGAACATAATGGAGTTGAACATCCCAATGGAAACTACAGCCCAAAGTGCAACGCTTCCTGAAGTGAATGAAGTAACAAGCGCCAGTATGGCAGCTATCAGTGCAAATACAGCGAGCGAACGGCCGGCATTGCCTTTGCCAAGTTGCATTAACAGGAAATTACCAATGGCAACTACCATAAATACAAGCCCTATATTCCAGCTCCAATCGGTAACAAACGAACCTGAAACCAATGCAAGTACCAGCACCATAGCAACATAGGTGTATTTTTTAGTATTATCGGCAATTTTCGAAAGCATAATAGATCCAAAAAACCTGCCAACCATAGCACCGCCCCAATAAATGGCTACATATTTACCGGCAACAACAGGATCCATAAGCTGGGTTGTTTTCAGGTAGTTCAGGATGAGTCCGCCGGTACCTACTTCAGCACCAACGTAAAAGAAAATTCCCAATGCACCAAGAAGCACATGTGGGTGATTCCATACACTTTTCTTTGCCAGAACGGCTTCACCACCAACTTCAGGAAGTTTGGTAAGGAAAATGGCAATAGCAACCAGTACAACAATAATTCCGATGATAATAAATGGCATTTGAACCGTTTGTGCTTTTTCGAGTGCCGAAAGCATCGAACTGGCTCCTTTAAAAATAAATACCGCTATAATCCAGGGAGCCACCATGGTAGCTATTGAATTCAGCGCCTGAACCAGGTTCATACGGCCACCGGCTGATTCTTCCGAACCCAAAGCAGCAACATAGGGATTGGCAGCTGTTTGCAAAAAAACCACGCCCGATGCCAGAACAAAAGTTGCAGCAAGGAACAAAGGGAAAGAAGGCACTTTAGCAGCAGGGAAAAACAGAAAACTCCCGGCGGCCATTAAAAGCAAACCTGCAATAAGCGCGCTTTTGTACCCTATCTTTTTAATAAACAATCCAATGGGTATCGAAATAAAAAAATAGGTGATGAAGAAGGAAAAACTAAGCAACTGAGCTTTAAACTCAGTAAGTTCAAAGATGTCCTTCACCTGTCCGCTGAGGGTGATAATAAACGTGGTTGCAAATCCAAAAATAAAAAAAATGGATCCGATCACAGTCATTCCCAGACCGTAGTTTGTGTTTTTTTGTTCCATAATGTTTGGTTAGATTGGTTAAATTGATTTGTATTCAATATTTAGCTTTTACCCGAAGATTTCTGAAAAAAGATCACATGTGTTTTACACGATAATATTGTGTCGAAAACAAAAATCTATAAGCAAATATAATGCTTTATACAAAGCAATATATTTTCCGGTGTCGTAAAAATAGGGAACTTAGTGTTAAGTTAACACAAAGATTAATATTTTTTTTACAGCCTTACGATATAGAATGCCAACATATTGATAAGCAATCAACTAAAACTATTTACCTGAACTGAAGAAAATAGTGGCGGGAAAATTATACAGCGTTGAAATGCCTTATTCCTGCTGATTTTAAGAATAGTAAAATTGAATTACCCAAAAAAAGATATCAGGTTTTTTGTTTTTTCTTTTTGGCGGCAGGAAATAACACATTATTCAGAATAAGCCTGTAGCCGGGCGAATTTGGAAACAGGTTAAGATCGGTCGGCGGATCCCCTACCCTGTGTTCATAATCCTCGGGGTCGTGCCCGCCATAAAAAGTCCAGGTGCCTTTGCCATAATCCCCGTGTATATACCTGGCCTCGTTCAGGGCTTTGTTTTCGCCCATAATAATTACTTCAGGCTTTACATACTTTTTATCGAAAGCCGTGGTTTGCCCCCTGAAGCCATGAATAACCTGCATATGGTTCTGGCACAACATGGTGGGTACAGGGTCCCATTTTGCCGAAAAATCGAAAAGGGTAAAAAAGTCGTTATTTTGATTTACAGCGCGGTTGGTATTAACATCAATAGATGAAATCTCGTACTCATACGGATTTGTCACCAGGCTGAAGTTTCTGAAAGCAAAGCAATTATCATAATTTAATTTCGATTGTGCTTTTTGATCCATGGCATCTCCATCGAACATCACATCACAAATGT
>CAYNVK010000268.1:0-5500 GCA_964400395.1 uncultured Lentimicrobiaceae bacterium
TATATTTATTATTGCTGAGCAAAAGCCAAGAGACTCTATTTTAAAAGATTCTTATAATGACCCTTTTATGGATATTAGAAAACAAGAAAAAATATTTGAGAAGAGTTCGATTAGACAATTCTGGATTATCAATAAAACAAATGACAGCATATACGGTCCTTTGAACAAAGAGGAGTTTTTTAAAAAACGGGAGGAACTAAAAGTACCTGATGTCCTCAGCCTTCCATAAAAAACAAGTAAGTGTTATCCAGAGTTAATCCTATCGCATGGTGGTAGAAATTAGTTACTTTTGTTAAATGAGCCACAATTATAAATTCCATATCCCGGAAATCAAGCTAGCCAGCCGAACTGATAACCTTACCGGCCAAACAGAGATTGTTCAAGATCATGAGTTATATCTGCGGATTGTTTAATATAAAATATCTGCCGCACGCATCAGAAAACAGGGTGCGCGTACCGGGGAAAAGAGAGCAATAAAATTAAAAAAGCCTGTCACACGATTTAATCCGGCGACAGGCTTTACGGTTTGGTTGGTTGAATAATTATTTTTCAGCAGGCAGTAAATCCTTGGTTTTGGTTTCGGCGGGTTTAAAAATACCTATAACGCCATTTATCCCCACACTCATTACAATATTGTAAAAGAAAGCAATAAACGCAAACAGCAGCAACGATCCAGCCAGCGCTGCCAGGATCATATACACGTTAAATTCGCCGTCGAGATACAAACTTCGCCGTAGCATTCCCTTTAAACCTGCCATCCCCATAAAGGCACCCATACCTATTCCGCCAAGCAGGTGCGCCCAGAAATGGAAATTGGCCAGTTTCTGGCTGTAAAGTTTAGCGCCATTGGTAAGTATCGGGAAAAGAAAATAGATGGCTGAATACAACGTCATGGATAGGCCAACCAGCACTGCCACATGTACATGCGGCCCGATAATCCATTGGGTGTTGTGCAGTATACGGTTCAAACCCAGGTCGGCCTGCATAATACCGGCCGGAACAGCCAGCGCAAAGCCCATCAAACCACCAAGCAGGAATTTAAGCGGATTGGTCATGGTAAGCGGACGTGCACTCCACAACGTTACCAGCGTAATGAAAAATGCAAGCCCCTGCGTTATTAATTCAAAAGCCGTTACCAGTTCGCCCGAAACCAGCTTTAATATACCTGGCTGTGCCTGGTCCGACATCAGGTGATGCGACCATACCGTCCACGAAACAACAAGTTCGATAAGCAGTGCGGCACGTGCCCAGTTTTCCATGAAAAGCTTTTTGCCTGTAATAAGCGTGGCCAGCAAATACCAGGTACCGGCAACAAAAATAAGTACCAGTCCGTCGGCAACCAGGTCCAATCCCCACCAGAACCAGTTTTTATACAACAAGGCATCAATGGCTGAATGTCTCAGATCGAAACCCATTAAGGATGCAACCATATATACCAGGATGAGCACACCGGTAAAAAGAATAATTCCGGCATTTAAGGCTACATCCACCGTGCCACGGGCAATAGCGGCAACAGGCAGCGAAACCAGGTGTTCTTCTTTTTTCTTTGAGAACAGGTTCTTCAGTCCGCTGTAACCTAAGGCAGATGCAATAAGTTTCCCTGCGGGTTGTTTGTCCCAGCCCTCGGGCGTGTATAATATTGTTTTAAAAATATTGATCACAAAAAACACCGTTCCAAGCATTACCAAAGCAATACCCAGTATAAAAAATGTACCGCCCAACGCGCTGAATTGAGTAAAGTCAGCCGGCAATGGCCAGTAAAGCGTATATAGTGGCGCATATTCCGAAAGAAACCTGCTGTCCAAAAGGTGAGTGTACCAACCGCTACCAGCACAAAAGTCCAGTTTCCGAGTTTAATGCTCCACAAAGGCTTTTTCATCAGAAACGGCACCAGGAACAGAAAGGCTCCGAATACAATGGAATAGGTTGATCCGAAAATCCCTACCAACGGATGCGCCGTCATAATGGCAAAAAACTGTTTGGGCTCCATTCCCGGAATGGTATTTACCTCGTAAATACGCATCAGCATACCTTCAATAACGGCAAAACCGTAATAAATCAGTCCAACCACCACAAAACGCAGGGTGAGTTTCTGCATGGGAGTAAGCGTTTTCGATTTGAAGGCTCCCTGCTCGCCATCCAATAATGTCTGTATAAAGTTCATATTCAAGTTTTTTTTAACTGTGTAAAATGAATTAATTGCCGCTTGTTTCGCAACCCACAACTTCTACCACATCCTTTTCAATCATGGCGTACCCGGCCGGACCTGAATATTCGGTAGAGCGGATAGAGTATACGCCGGGTTTATCGAATTGCCAAAGGATATCGTTTTTATGTCCAGGCAAAACCTGCATCTGGAACACCATGGTATTGTCGTTACGGAACAATCCAAAACCATAGGTTAAATCGCCGGAAGTAACGTTGAATAATACTTTTTCGTGACATTGAATAATAAGTTTTTCGGCAGGCAAACTAAACTTATGGTTGGCAACACTAATATCGAAAACCCGGTCGGCTTTTATTTCAGCCCGGTGCATATCAATGGATTTCCAGGGAATGGTGTTGTAAGTAATGAAGTGAAGAGATACGCCCAGGATCACCAGGAATGTGACCCACGAATAAAACAAGGCTGGTTTCACCGGGCTTTTGTTACCTTGCCGGGTAATCTGAAAGGCAAACCAGCCCATAAGCGACATGATGGCCAGCACATAAAATGTATAGGCCAGGGTTTGTCCGGTTAATACGGTGTTCGAGTCAATCATTGTTCCTCCTTTTTTTAGGGTTAATTAATATAAGTCTACCTTTTTATAGCATTTTATTGTAAAAAAACGATCGGGTTTATTTGGTCTTTTTCAAATCGCTGAGCCGGGTGCTGTTAAGCATGGTTACCAGCGAGTTGTGCGTGTCGCACCATATATCGTGCATGGCGCAGGCATTTTCGAAGGCACATTGGCCAAAGCCGAATATACATTTCGGTTCCCAGTTGGCACCTTCGGTTGCTGCTATAATTTCGGAAAGAAAGATTTGATCAGGTGCGCGATCAAAACTAAATCCCCCGCTTCGTCCCCGGGTACTTTTAAGGAATCCGGCTTTCGAAAGGTCAGTAAGCAGCCGCTGCAGATATTTTTTGGGGACTAACAGCTTTTCGCTTAATGCATCCGCCGAATGTAATTCGTTAGCGTGCAACGACATGTAGCCTAGTATCCGTAAAGCGTATTCGGTAGTTTTACTAAAATTCATACAAATATACTACCTTGATGTAGCATTTAACAAATGTATAACATTTTGTTGTTTTTTAATCATGGATTCAATGAATATTTTTTTGATGGAACTGCATTAATTTATGATTTTCATTGTTCTAAAACTCATTTATAGCAATTGGCATGACCGGGATACGCATTGTATTGCAGGCAAATCCGCAATGGATTGTAATTGAAAAACCTGTCTTTAGTCAGGAAAAACACGACGCATATCATGAAATTATAAATTTAAATACATACTTTTATCCCAAATTTAAAAAACCCTTTTATGCCAATTTCTGCACCGGAAACCTGTGTATCCTTTATTTATGAAGTTTCATGTTTCGACTTGCTTACGCTAGATGAAAAAGAGCTGGTAGATTCCAAATCGGTGCTGGTGAATTATAAAAAAGGGGAAATGATATGCAAGCAGGGTTCATTTGCTACGCATATCATGTACCTCGAAAAAGGGCTTGTAAAAATTTACCTGGAGGGAAATCCCAAGGACCTCATCCTGACCATTACCCCCCAGAAAAACCTGATGGGCCTGCAGGCCTTATACGAAGGGAATAACACCTTCCTTTACAGCATCAGCACCTATACTGAGTCGGCGGTGCGACTGATCGACATACAGATAATTAAACAGTTGCTGAAGCAAAATGCGCAGTTTGCCTATCGGATCCTGAACATACTAAACGAAAGCACCTCGCAATCGTACGGACGTTTTTTCAGCCTTACCCAAAAACAGCTTCACGGGCGGCTGGCCGATATTTTATTATGTCTTTCGCGTAAAATATTCAAATCCGAAGCCTTCGACCTGCCCCTGTCGCGCAGCGACCTGAGCGATCTGACCAGCATGTCGACTGAAAGTGTGATCCGGATTATGAAGGATTTTAAGGACGATGGCATTATCGACATCAACAATAAATCCATTACCCTGCTTGACGTGGCAAGGCTGGAACGCATCAGCGAAAAAGGCTGAGAAATAGAAGACTGTTTAAAATTGTGTTTTTCACTTTCAGAGGGGGCGAAGGGGAGAAACGGCGATGGGCGATTGCAAAAATATCAACTAAAACCTGAACTCAATTCAGGATACTTCCCCGCCTGCTGACGCAGTCAGTCAGATGCCTTCCGACTTATATTTAACTAATAGGATTCATTTAACAAATTCAAACAGTCTAAATACCGTTGGTTTTATTCCTGGGAGCCGATACAACCCGAAATATCGCTTAACCCGATCTGGTGTTCGTATAAATCGAGCACATCCGAAGGTTCAAGAATAATGACCCTGTCAATTTTATTGTCGGCCTGGCGATACCATATCTCGGCATAGAACTCCGAAATGGCATACAGGTGCACATTATAAAAAAGATAGATGCGGCTGAGCATATGATGTCCTTTTTCGAACAACAACTCAACCTGCCGGAAAATGGTCAGCTTCCTGAATTCGTCACTTTTCACTGAACGATGATGTTATTACAACCGATATCAAAGTTATACATATTTTGAAGCAGAAGCAAGCCCGGGCGCCAAAAAGAGTACCTCACCCGTATAAATATGCCGGAAACAACGCACATGAAACCTGAGCACAATTTTACTAATTTTACAGCCCCGGAAATTGTAAAACTAAACACCTTGAAAAAACACATCCCCAACTTCATCACCACGCTGAACCTGTTCAGCGGATGCATCGGAATAATAATGGCATTGCAATATCGGATTGATTACGCTGCTTACTTTATAGCCATTGCGGCATTATTCGATTTCTTTGATGGGATGGTTGCGCGGCTGCTGCATGTGAAAAGTGAGATAGGCAAGGAACTGGACTCGCTGGCCGATGTTGTTTCGTTCGGGGCGTTACCGGGAATTATTATGTACCAGCTTATGGCAGGATGTACAAATACACCGGCTACCAATACCGATATCAGTATTTTTGCTTTAATAGCGATGATCATTCCGGTGCTTTCGGCAGTAAGACTTGCAAAATTTAACCTCGATACACGCCAGACCACCTCATTTATCGGCTTGCCGGTTCCTGCCAATGCACTTTTCCTGGGGTCGCTGCCGCTCATGAAAATGCAGGCCGACTACGGCGATTCGCTCTCATGGGTTCAATCCATTACCGGTAATTATTACGTGCTGGCAGTTATCGCGATAGGCATGAGCCTACTGCTTGTATCGGAAATTCCGTTGATTTCGTTGAAGCTGAAAAACCTCAGGTTTGCCGAAAACAAACCCCAGTTTATCCTGGTGGCTTTCGG
>CAYNVK010000269.1:0-5457 GCA_964400395.1 uncultured Lentimicrobiaceae bacterium
TACATTAAATATATATCATTATATATGAGGAAAATTAATACGGCCCGGGGTACCCAGAAAAAAAGCCTTATAATCTAATGATTGTAAGGCTTTTTTAGTTATCTCAGGATGCGATTTCGAAAGTTTTTAAACAGAACATCAGTTGCTGGTATGTTTCGGAATCTCTATCCCAAACAGTTTGCGGTACAGTTCAATAATATATGGATCAGTCATTCCCGATAGGTAGTCGAGTACCGAAAATACCTTGTCGTAGGGCTTTGCTGATGCCGAGGTAAACTGTTCGGGTAGCAGCTTCAGGATTTTCTGTTCCTTATGTGCAGGGCTGTGTGCCAGCACTGCCGGTATAAACAGCGAAAGCAGGTCCGACATCACCTTATAGCCCAGCAACTCCAGCTGCACCACCGATTCGTGGTTGTATATTTTTTCACTCGACTCGTTGGCAATGGCCTTTAGTGTAGGGTATCGCTGCTCGAGCGTATCTATCAGTCCGCAGTTGTATTTTCCCTGCAAAATGCTGCTGCTGTTCCGGGTAAATTCCTCGGCCGATTTATCTACCAGTGCATTGATGCATTTGGCCCGCAAATACGAAACCTGCTCATTTTTATCCTTTATACCTTCCAGCGTTGTTTTTGTTTTGGCACTTTCCGTCGGGTTTATCTCGTTTAACAGGCTAATGAACGTATCTGCAACATGATTGTGTTCCATGATATGAAGCCGGTGAGCATCTTCAAAATCTATAATGCGGTAACAGATATCGTCGGCAGCCTCGGTTAAATATACAAACGGGTGACGGCAAAATACCGCCGGTTGCGTTGATTCCGTTATAACGTTGAGTGTTTGTAAAATTTCGGAAGCCACATCAAGTTCCGACTGAAAAAAACCGAATTTCTTAGTGTTGATTTTACCTTTGGAACTGGCAACCGACTCGCAGGGATATTTTATTAAAGCGGCCAGCGTGGTATACGTGAGGCGGTATCCGCCCGTGGATTTCCCGTTGAACTGATGTATGAGTACCCGCAGCGAGTTGGCATTGCCTTCAAATGTTACCAGGTCGCTCCATTCCTGCTCACTGAAATATGCGTGCAATGGCTTTCCGGCAATTTGCTGCAATTTGTTGGAAATAAAATAGTTTGAGATAGCCTTTTCGCCGGTATGCCCGAATGGTGGATTGCCGATATCGTGCGCCAGGCAGGCTGCCGCTATCACATTTTGTAATTCGAACTCATAAAATTCCTGGTTTGCTTCGTCAACCAGGTTGTTTTTAATTAATGCTTTACCCACCAGCTTGCCCAGCGAACGGCCCACACTCGAAACCTCGAGCGAATGGGTTAAGCGATTATGCAAAAATGCTGAGCCTGGCAATGGAAAAACCTGGGTTTTGTTCTGAAGCCTCCTGAAGGCCGATGAGAAAATAATCCGGTCGAAATCAACCTGGTATCCTGTTCTTATTCCATGATACGAAGGCACACCGGTGCGTTTATCAGAGAGGATTGTATTCCAGTTCATCGATTTTTCCATGTTGTATACCTTTTATCATTTCTTAACCATCCCCGCACCGCGGGAAACTAAAATCAGAGCAAAGATAGGTATTCCGGTTTACGGAAGAAGCAGGTGCTGTTTTTCCAATGCTGTAGATATAAACGAAAATAATTCTTACGGCAGCATGGTTAGCTGCTTTTAGTAAAAGGGGAGGGGCTCCCTTTCGGGAATGCGGTTCAGGATAGTAACGGAATAATCGCCATACAGTCACCGCCTTTTGCTTCAACGGCATGAAATAAATTTATAAACATCGCCGACATTTTAAATTTTATATCCTATTTTCGCATCATTAAAATCACAATCATACAGATATGGAAATCATCGGGAAAGTAGCTCAGTTGTTACCACTGGTAACCGGACAAGGCCGTAACGGCGAATGGCGCAAGCAGGAGTTTGTAATAGAAATTGCTGAAGGGCAGTTTCCAAAAAAGATATGTTTCTCCCTGTGGGGCGATAAAATTGACCAGGCTGGCCTGAAAGTCGGCGAAACGGCAAAGGTATTTTTCGATCTCGAAAGCCGCGAATATAACGGGCGCTGGTTTACCGAAGCTAAAGCCTGGCGTGTTGAAAAACAGGGTGCTGGTGCTCCTGTTCAAACCTCATCGCCACAAATGCCATCCGATCCTCCTGCTACGTTTAATGCAGCGCCGGTTGAGGACGATCTTCCGTTCTAAGGATAAGCAGAGCCTCAAAGAGAAAAATCAAAAATATCCGCTTGCCCGCTTTTCGCATAAGCGGTAATGTATTTATATATAATGAACCAGGTGATAAAGCATCTTCGTGAGATATGTTTTATCACCTGGTTTGCATTTGCAGGTAGATAATACCAAACGAGAGCAGCATCGAGATAAACGTTACCACGATCCCGATCTTGAAAAACTCCATAAATTTTATTTTTACGCCTTTGGTTTCGGCGGTTTCAATCACTATCAGGTTGGCCATTGCACCTATAATGGTTGCATTGCCGGCCAGCGTTGAGGCCGATGCCAGTGCGAGCCAGAGTATTTCGCTGTCGGCCGCTTTCATCAGCGGAAGCATCACCACCGTAAACGGAACATTGCTCACCACCTGCGACATCAGCAGGCTTGCCAGGTGAACACCGGCCAGGCCAGTAACATTTTCGGTGAGGTTAATATGTGTCAGCACCTGATCCATCAGGCCGGCTTTTTCAACCCCACGCACCACAACAAACAAAGATGCAAAAAACAAAAGCAGTACCCAATCCACCTGCCTGATGACCTTCGACGGTTTAACCCGTCCCAGCAAAAGGATGAGCGAGGCCCCCAATAAGGCAATTACAGGGATGGACAATCCCAGCGGGCGACTCAGGAAAAACAATACAATTACCAGCAGGAAAATGGGTACCGAGAAACGCATTGAATGATAATCCCAGTCGTTGCCATTTACTGGTTGGTCAGCGGCTGTTCCGGTAGCCGGAGCCAGGTCCTGAACCGGGAACCGAGTGTTGATCACCGCGGGATAAAACCATTTTACAACAAGCACAACCACCAATAGCCCCAACATGGATACAGGCAACAGGTATAGCAGGAAACTCCCGTACGCCATACCCGAATTTATGCCAATCAGCATATTTTGCGGGTTGCCGGTAATGGTCATGGCACTGCCGATATTCGACGAAAGTATTTCGGCCATCAGGAAAGGGATCGGGTTAATTTTCAGCGAACGGCATATGCCGATAATTACCGGTGTAAAAAGCAATACCACGGCATCGTTCACCAGGAATGCGCTGGCAATACCGGTAATAATTGTTAGCACCAGCAGCAGCTTAAAAGGAGTGTCGGCTACTGCCAGGGTGCGGGTTGCTATCCATCCGAAAAATCCATCCAGTTCCAGCGTCGAGATAATAATCATCATGCCAAGCAGCAGGGCAATGGTGTTGAAATCAATTGCCTGTATGGCCTCGTCGAAATTCAGAACGCCAAACACAATCATGGCCACGGCCCCGAAAAATGCCGCCGAAGGCCGGTCGATATTCATCCGCGGAAGCCGCGTAAAAATAATGCCGGTGTAAGTAATGATAAAAATGATAAGGGCCGTTGTATACATGTTATTCATTGTTTAAACTTCGTAACGAAGTGATGCCTTGCTTCGCGGCAATAGATATTTATTGATTTTCGCCAGTAAGCATACAAATGCCGGCTGCAAACCTGCCGGTTATGCCTTTGCCTGCCCGCGACGAAAAGAAAGTATCTGCATTGCATTGCGTGCAAAGTGCCGCAGTTTCTATATTTTCGTGTTTCACCCCCATGTCAGTCAGTTGTTTTCTATTTGCAAACCAAAGGTCGAAATGGGGTTTTTGAGAATCTTTTTTCTGAATGAGATAACCTTCGGAAGTTCCGAAACTTTGTTTAGCGCAATCTCTTACGTCTTCTCCCACTTCGTAGCAACAAGGACCTATTGATGGGCCAATTCCGGCCAGTATGCGGGCCGGGTTACATCCAAATCGTTGCTTCATCAGTGTTATGGTATTGGCGGAAATATGCTGCACCGTGCCCCTCCACCCGGCATGCACCACTGCACTTACCCGTTTTTCAGGATCGAAAAGAATTACAGGTACACAATCAGCAACCATTACCATCAGGCAAATGCCGGGCAGGTTGGTGATAAGCGCATCCGTTTGGGGCGTTTCCGTGAGAATACCTTTATCGACAGCCTCCTGGTCGATTACTTTTACATCGCCACTATGCACCTGGCTGGCATACAGAAATTTATCGGGATCAATCCCCGTCTCCAGTGCCAGTTGTGCACGGTTTGCGCGCACATGCCCGGGGTCATCGGCAGTGTGTAAGCCCAGGTTCAGGGTGTTGTAGGGAGGCAGGCTGAAACCACCTGCGCGGGTGGTTACAAAATGAACCAGGTCCGGTATATTTACGAGGTTCCCGAATACATGGAGATTTAGCGGTCCAGCCTTTGCTATCATAGGTTGCATATTGAATACCAAAAGTATTTAAAATACCCGGAACCTCAGTGCAAACTACAGCATGTATTCTTATGTCTGTATAACCTGCTGTGTATTAACAAGCCTTAACATTAATTAACGGATGGTAACATTCTCTCATTTTTAAGTTATTTATTTTTGAAATGTAATTCACAATAGTACTTCTAAAAACATAAAAATATGAGAACCATTCCGTCACGTTTAATTTTCCTGCTTTCCTGCCTGGCAACATCATTTCTGTTAATTCCGGCAACTGTTGTTGCACAGGCAAAAGCGGGGGATCAGCCGCAGAGCAAAAAAACTATCACCATTCATGTAACCAAAGAGGTTGATGGCAAAACAATGGTAATTGATACCACGGTTGTTACCGATGGCGAATTTGATGCAGATGCATTCCTGGCCGAAAAAGGGGTACTGGAAAACACTCCCGGCAATGAACAGCGCATGGAACGCAGGATTGAGATCCGCCACCCGGGTGAAAGAGATTTTAACTGGAGTGATTCGGACGGGACTTTCCCGGATACCTTAAAATTTGGTGATGACCAGGAAATTATATTCAGTGATAAGTTCGACCGGCCTTTCCCGCATTATAACGAACCAGGCATGCAACGTCAGTTTCATTTCAGGATGCCCGGCGATTTCGCACCCATGCCCGGGCCCGACTTTGATCAAATGCTCGAGGGTATGTTACGTTCCTATGGGCTGGATGATATGATGCCCCTGGGCGAAATGAAACAGGCCGTGGTTAAAAAGAAACGCAACGGCAAAAAGGTAATCATCACTTTCGAAGACAGGGATGATAAACAGACCGGCAAAAGTAACCGCAATAAAAAGGAAGAGAAAGTATATTACTATCACGATGGAGGGCAGGGAATGATTTCGCCCGGCGATGAGCGTGTGATAATACAGGAGAATACTGGCAAAGATCAGCCTGTAAAAACTGAGAAAAAGGTAATTAT
>CAYNVK010000270.1:0-5453 GCA_964400395.1 uncultured Lentimicrobiaceae bacterium
ACACTCTTCACTTTTAACTATGCACTCAGCACTGAGCACTCAGCACTGAGCACTCAGCACTAAGCACTCTGCACTCTGCACACAGCACTTTAGTAAGCTCTTTCATTCCGCCCTTCAATAAAATTGATAAATGAGCGGTTCACCACCTTGTTGCCTCCGGGTGTGGGATAATCGCCGGTAAAGTACCAGTCGCCGGTATGATTGGGTATAGCCTGGTGCAGGTCCTCAACCGTTTGAAATACTACGGCTATTTCGGCCTTACACCCCGGGGGGGTGACAAGCTCGGCAATTTTTGCCGAAATTTGTTCAGGGGTAAAAAGATCGTAAATTTCTTTTACATAGTTTACCATCTGCTCTTTGGGGAGCTTTTCCTGGGCTTTGCATTTCTTGTACACTTCGTTAAGTGCATTTTCCTGGCGAGTGTCTTTCAACAACTCAATGGTGGCCGTAAAAGCTATAAAATCGGTGATTTTGGCCATGTCAATCCCGTAGCAGTCGGGGTATCGGATTTGTGGTGCCGACGATGCTACCACTATTTTTTTCGGCCCCAGCCTGTCGAGCATGCGGATAATACTTTTCTTCAGCGTGGTTCCACGTACAATGGAGTCGTCGAGCACTACCAGGTTGTCGATGCCGCGGCGTACCGTTCCGTAAGTAACGTCGTACACATGCGCTACCAGGTCGTTGCGTTGCGAATCCTGGGTGATGAAAGTGCGCAGTTTGATGTCCTTTACAGCGACTTTTTCGATGCGGGGTTTCAGTTTGAATATTTCCTGCAGCTCGTTGCGGGTAATGCCCGATCCTGCTTTCAGAATTTTATCGGCTTTTATGCGGTCGCAAACGTTGTTCAGTTCTTCGGTAAGGCCATAAAAGGCGGATGATGCCGTATTGGGGATATAGCTGAAAACCGTATTTTCGAGGTCATTTCCAACTTCGGCCAGTATATTGCTGGTCATGGCGCTGCCCAGGGCTTTACGCTCGTTGTATATTTCCTTATCGGTTCCGCGGCTGAAATAAATACGCTCAAAGGAGCATGAGCGGCGCGCACCGGGTGTTTTTATCTGTACTTCTTCTACCTGGCCGTTGCGGCGTACGATCAATGCATGTCCGGGTTTAACTTCATGAACAGTTTCGTACAACACATTGAGCGTGGTTTGTATCACCGGCCGCTCTGATGCTGCTACCACAATTTCGTCGTCCTTGTACCAGAATGCAGGCCTGATGCCATTGGGATCGCGCAAAATAAAAGCATCGCCATGCCCGAACATGCCGGCAATGGCATATCCGCCGTCCCAGTGTTCCGACGATTCGGTGAGCAGGTCTTTGATGTCGAGGTTTTCGGCGATCAGTTCGGTGCTTTGTCTTTTGGTATAGCCTTCTTTTTTGAATTTACGGTACAGGTCCTCGTTGGCATCATCCAGAAAATGGCCAATTTTTTCAAGTATGGTAACGGTATCTGAAGTTTCAACAGGATATTGCCCGAAACCAACCAGGCGTTGAAAGAGTTCATCCACGTTGGTCATGTTGAAGTTTCCGGCCAGCACCAGGTTGCGCGTCATCCAGTTGTTGAAACGAACTACCGGGTGGAGGTTTTCAATATTGTTCTTCCCAAAAGTGCCGTACCTGAGGTGCCCCATGAATACTTCGCCGAAAAACGGGATATTGTTTTTGAGCCAGAGCGAATCGTTTATTTTTTCAGGATCGGTGTGAATGATATCCTGGAAGGGTTTGTAAATCTGTTTGAAAATATCATCAATCGGTCCTGCCGAGTTTGAACGTACCCTGTCGATATATTTATTCCCGGGCTGAATGTTTAATTTTATGGTTGCCACTCCGGCGCCATCCTGCCCACGATTATGCTGTTTCTCCATCAACAGGTGTAATTTGTTGATTCCATACAGGGTGGTTCCGTACCGGGTATAATAATACTCGAGTGGCTTTAACAGCCTGATAAATGCGATGCCACACTCATGTTTTATTTGTTCACTCATACAATCAGCGTTGGAGTTTTGGGTTTAATTTTTGCTTGCTGAATCCGAAAATATAAAAACACAACCGCAGGAAGAATTTTGGGTTTTCTTCCTGCCGTTGATATTAAGCTTTTCATCGAGATTCGGAGTTTTCGAAATTAATTCTTAATCAGTTTTTTGCTGCCAACAAATCCTTTGTTGGTATAAAACAGTAAAAGGTAAGTGCCTTTGGGCAATGTATTTACATCCAGGTTAATGACCCGACCTCCCTGGGTTTCCTTCTTTATCAGCTGACTTCCTGCCAGGTTCACCAGGTTTATGTGCTTTATTTCTTCGGGCACACCTACCAGGGTGTAACTCTGTGCCGGGTTAGGGTACACTTTAACATTTTCCATGACTGAATGCTCAGGAATGCCCTGCGAATTTGCATCAATATCATTGTAATAGCATATATAGGTGTACTCTCCTGGTTCTACAATCCAAACCCGGTTCGGCCCACCATAAGGGAATTCGGCAGCAGTGTCGCTCCACGAACTGTTGATCCGGAATTTAAACTCGAGGGTGTCGCCATCAAGAAATCCGGGAATAGTAGTTGAATACAAACATGAATCTGTTCCGGGAACTATGGATAAAATATTTTTTGTGCCGTCGAAATTATTGAAAGTGCCGGCCACATCCACCGTATCAGTGCGGGGATTGAACAATGTATCTGCTTTATAACGGCTCATATCCACCTTAAAGGTGAGGCTTACAAAATGGCTCGAATCCTCGGTAACAAGCAGGTCGTCGATGGCTATTTTATCACCGCCCGAAGCAGTATTCAGCCTGAAAGCAATAAATACTTTCCTGTTGGCGTAACCTGCTTTGGCAAGATCTAAGGTGTTGGTTTCGAATGCATCGGAATTACTGATAGTGTATGAGCCTGCAGGGCCGTTAAAAACACATCCGGCCACCGATTGCTCGGTAGTAGAAATATAAACCTGGTAAGTATCCGTTTTGCCTGCTGTTAACCCCAGGCTTTTCCACGATAGCTTCGAAGCTTTACCAAGGCGGATGGCCGGTGTAATAAACCAATCGTTGGCAACAGCTGCCGGATCGTAGTTTGAGGTAGCTATGGCGGCATGATTTCCGGTTGCTCCCGCGGTGTTCACGTACCATGCAACACTTTTCAGGGTGTCGGATTCGGTACCTGCAGGATCGGCTTTATCGAGGTTTGCAAGTACATAACCCTGAAAAAGATTGGATGTATTTTCGAACGTCTGTGAATAAACTACCTGTTGTGCCCGGGTAGCTGTTATCGCAACGAGAATGAAGAGCAGTGTTACTGTAATTTTTTGCATCATACCAATAAAATTGAAACCTTATGTTTCTTTGTTCTGCCGTATTTAACTTTTGATTATCAGCTTAATACGATCTTCCACAAACAAGCAGTCCGAATTAGAAGGCGCAAATTTACAAATTCCGGAGCAATAATTCAGGTCTGAACAAATATAGCTTTGGGTAGTTATGTAATCTTTGCAATTTTTAACGTTAATTTGTTCCCCGGTAAAATTAAATAACCTTTGTAAATATGCGTTCAGTTCAGTTCCTGGTGTTTTTCAGTATTGTTATCCTGATCTATGGACTTGTAAATTTTTACATTTACAGGCATGGAATGATGGCACTGCCTCAGGGCATGGCCTTCCGTAGGTGGTACCCATGGGTTTTCCTGTTTCTTTCAGCTTCGTACATTATTGGCCGGGTACTGGAAAGAGTTTGGATTTCACCAGTGAGCACCTTTTTTACATTTGTTGGTTCGTTCTGGCTCGCTTTAATGGTATATTTTCTGATGGCAGTGCTGGTAATTGACCTGGTTCGGCTCATTTTGTTTATAGTTCCCGGTAAGCCTCATTTCGCTTCCGCGAATTACATCGAGATAAAGAAATATTTATTTTTCGGCATAACGGCGCTTGTTTCATTGGTAGTACTGGCCGGTCACATCAATGCTTTAACGCCCAGGGTCACCCGGCTCGATCTGAAGATTGCAAAGAAGGCCGGAACTATGAAAACCCTGCATATTGCCGCGGCTTCCGATATTCACCTGGGAACCCTGGTCGGGCCACGGCGTACAGCACAACTGGTAAGGATGCTAAATGAACGTAACGCCGATATCATTCTGCTGGCCGGCGATATTGTTGACGAGGACCTTGCGCCTGTAATCCGTTACGACCTCGGCCGTTCGTTGCTAAAGCTGAAAGCACCCCTGGGTGTGTATGCCA
Source organism: uncultured Lentimicrobiaceae bacterium (assembly GCA_964400395.1). GTDB lineage: Bacteria > Bacteroidota > Bacteroidia > Bacteroidales > UBA4417 > UBA4417. The sequence goes on from CAYNVK010000270.1 coordinate 4,229, forward strand.
TTACCGGCAACCACGAGTATATTGGTGGCGCCGAGGCTGCAGTAAAATACCTGGGCGAACATGGGGTAAAGATGCTTCGCGACACCGCGGTACTGGTGAACGAAAGCTTTTACCTGGCAGGCCGAAACGACCGCGACTCGAAGCGGTTCAGCGCAAAAGAACGGAAAGATCTTAACAGCATATTGCGGGATGTTAATTTTAGCCTGCCTGTGCTTATGATGGATCACCAGCCGTTTAACCTGCAGCAGGTGGCCGACGCTGGTGTTGATTTTCAGCTATCGGGGCATACGCATCATGGGCAGCTATGGCCATTCAATTATATCACTAAGGCAATTTATGAAGTTAGCTGGGGATATAAACAAAAAAACAATACGCATTTTTATGTTTCCAGTGGCTATGGCGGATGGGGCCCTCCGGTTCGTTCAGGCAACAGGCCCGAAATCCTCGACATCTATATTACTTTTGATTAAACAGTTATGCAGCTCGAGTCAGCGCGTATATCATCTCCGGTCGGAATCCTTGAAATTTCAGGGAGCAATCTAGGCATCCGGTCTATTCTGTTCATCAACGAAAAATCAGAGCCGACAGCCATACCGGTAATTCTGGAAGATTGTGTAAAGCAGTTGAATGAATATTTTGCCGGCACCCGGCGTAATTTCGAACTGTTGCTCGACCCGGTGGGTACTGATTTCCAGCTTAGCGTTTGGCAGCAACTTCAAACCATTCCTTTTGGCAAAACCATCAGCTATTTAGAGCTGGCAAGGCTTACCGGTAGCGAGTTCAATACCCGGGCTGTCGGAAATGCAAACGGAAAAAATAAAATCAATATTGTGGTACCCTGTCATCGGGTGATTGGCAGCTCCGGTAAGCTTATCGGATACGGAGGCGGCCTATGGCGCAAAGAAATACTGCTAAAACATGAAATGGGACAATCCCTGCCCGGCTTATTTTCGGAACAGGGGTAGCTCATTTTTCCTGACTTCTGACGCCTTTGTTTTTTTTAGAATATAAAATGCAGTATTCTGTATATTAATACATTATGATCAATAAAATTTAATTTTACCGCACTAACTGCAAATAAAATCCACTTTTAAGGAGCATTCTTCATTAGGTAATGGATATGACACAACAAGAGTGTGGTAATACTCATATGATTATATCAATTGCCAGATGATTAGACATTCGTTATAGATTCAATTCTTTGTTCTTTTGTCATGACACAAAA
>CAYNVK010000271.1:0-5440 GCA_964400395.1 uncultured Lentimicrobiaceae bacterium
GCGAATACCACAGCGGCATCGAGCTCAATGCTATACAACGCTCGAACCCTGAAATGCAGAAACGTGTTTACAATGCCATCAGGGCAATGGCCGAAAGTGCTGAAAATCCAATTGTTTCGGTGCACGATCATGGCGCCGGCGGGCACCTGAACTCGCTTTCCGAACTTGTTGAAGAACAGGGCGGCAGCATCGAACTGGGCAAATTGCCGGTAGGCGACCCTACTCTTTCGTTCAAGGAAATTGTTGGAAACGAATCGCAGGAGCGTATGGGCCTGGTGCTGAAAGCTGCTGATGCCGAAACCCTTCAGCGTGTAGCTGAGCGCGAACGAGCCCCGTTTTACAACGTGGGAAAAATTACAGGCGACATGAATTTCTCTTTTGTCCATTCCAAATCAGGGAAAGCGCCGATTAATATGCCGCTGGAATATTTCTTTGGTAAACCGCCGCGTACCGTGATGGCCGACAGCACTACCGAATCCCGTTTTCAGCAGCCCGCCTACGACAAATCGAATCTCCTTCAATATATTGAACAGGTACTTCAACTCGAAGCTGTTGCCTGCAAGGACTGGCTTACCAATAAGGTCGACCGTTCCGTTACAGGCCGCATAGCACACCAGCAAACAGCCGGCCCACTTCAATTACCGCTGAATAACCTGGGCGTGGTAGCCCTCGACTTCCAGGGGGTAAAAGGCATTGCGACTTCCATCGGTCATGCCCCGGTTTCGGGTTTGATAGATCCCGTGGCCGGATCAGTACTTTCGGTAACAGAGGCCCTTACCAACCTGGTATGGGCGCCGATTGAGCAGGGACTTGGCGGGGTTTCGCTCAGTGCCAACTGGATGTGGCCCTGCCGCAACCAGGGAGAGGATGCACGCTTGTACAAGGCTGTTAAAGCCATCAGCGACTTTGCAATTCAGCTTGGCGTGAACGTACCTACCGGAAAAGACTCCCTTTCCATGACTCAGAAATATCCTGACGGAAAAACAGTTTTGTCGCCGGGAAGCGTAATCATTTCGACCGTTGGCGAGGTTACCGACATCAGGAAGGTGATCAGCCCGGTATTAAAAGAAAGTTTCACATCGTCAATCGTATATATTGATTTCGGCAACAGCGCTTTTAACCTGGGGGGAAGCTCCTTTGCACAAGCACTCAACAGTTTGGGTGGCGATACTGCCGGAGTTACTGATGCCGCCTATTTTCGTTTATGTTTCGAAGCAGTACAGTATCTCATTGAAAAAGAAGTTGTACTGGCCGGGCACGATATTTCGGCTGGCGGACTTATAACCACGCTGCTCGAAATGACATTCAGCCACAACAACTTAGGGATGGAACTTGATGTTAACGCTTTGGGCGAAAGTGATATAATCCGTTTGCTTTTCAGTGAAAAACCAGGTGTTGTAATACAAGTTAACGATCTCGATTTTGTAAGCATTTACCTGCACGAAACAGGAATCAATTACCATGTAATCGGCAAACCGGTTGCAGGCAAAACGCTACAGATCAGGCACCAGCAGGATGACTACCGGTTCGATATCCATGCGCTTCGCGATAAATGGTTCCGTTCATCATACCTGCTCGACCGAAGGCAAAGCGGCGAAACGCTGGCTAAGGCACGATTCGAAAATTATGCCGTTCAGGAGCGGAAGTTTGTTTTCCCGGGTTCGTTTACCGGTAAGTACAGCCAGTTTAACATTGATCCGGCCCGCAAAACACGTTCGGGCATTAAAGCAGCCATCATACGCGAAAAAGGCGTGAACGGCGACCGCGAAATGGCCTGGAGCATGCACCTGGCCGGACTCGATGTAAAGGATGTTCATATGACCGACCTGATGAGTGGCCGCGAGACCCTCGAGGATATCCGCATGATAGTGTTCGTGGGCGGATTTTCGAACTCCGATGTACTGGGATCGGCAAAAGGATGGGCAGGTGCTTTTAAATACAACGACAATGCCCGGGTAGCACTCGAAAAATTTTATGCGCGCCCCGATACCTTAAGCCTGGGTGTTTGCAACGGTTGCCAGGTAATGATTGAACTCGGACTGGTAAACCCCACGCATCAGCAGAAAACCAAAATGCTTCACAATGCCTCCGGCAAATTCGAATCAACATTCCTCACCGTTGATGTACTCGAAAACGAATCAGTAATGCTGAAATCGTTGTCGGGCAGCAAGTTGGGCATTTGGGTTGCGCATGGAGAGGGACAGTTCAGTTTCCCTTATGCGGAAGATCAGTATAACATTGCCGCCAAATATTCGTACAGTGGTTACCCGGGAAACCCCAACGGATCGATGTACGATGCAGCCTGTATTTACAGCGACGATGGCCGCCACCTGGTAATGATGCCACACCTGGAGCGTTCACTGTTGCCCTGGCAATGGCCACTATACCCTGATAACCGGAAAAGTGACCAGCTATCGCCATGGATTGATGCCTTTGTAAATGCAAGGGAATGGCTGAAAGAGAAAAGATAAAAGCCCTGATATTCACTAAAAAATGGCGTAGATTTCATTAAAATGAGGTTCATTCCATTAAATTCTAACTAATCAGTTATAAAACCTGGTTATTGTTTCCCGAACAGTTAAAAAGGGAGCAATTTTTGCAGCGTTTTTTATACCCCGATTTGTAGCGTTATGGAAAAGAAACTATTCTCTTTATTCCGTTTTTGTATTTTTCTGCTTGCTGTAATCATTGAGCCGGTGCATGTTTTTGCATTTTCGCACAAAATTGACTCTATCCAGATTGTGTTTGATAATCAGCAGCTTGTGTTACCAGGTGAGACCTTTAACATTGGGATTCTCACTTATTACACAAATGGCAAGGTCAGTAAAACCCGTGGAATGAAGGATGGCACTTCATTCTGGATTAACTATAAAGTTGAAATTACCGGTGGAACATACAATTCAGGTCATATTTCGGTTAATGAAAAGCCTGATCAGTTTGTTCAAAATTCAGTGATCATCAGAGCTTATCCGCGCAGGCATCCAGAACTGGCGAAAGTGCTGGCTGTTCCACTTAATTATGAAACCAGTATCCGGTTCCAGCCAATTACACCTTTCGACAAAGCTCCGGGAAGCCAGTTTAAAGGAGAACTTGTTGTTATGTACAACAATGGAATTCAACGTGTTTATAAGGATCTGCAAAGTAAAAAAGAAGCCGGTTTATACAGGTTTACCGGTAATGGGGGAACCTGGAAAAATGGAAATTTCACTATTGAGCCGGATATTAACAAAATCGACTGGCACACTGCTTCATTAATCGTCAACTCGCTTCGAAACCAGTCAGTTGCTGATACTTTTCCGGTTATTCTTGATTACAAACATCATTACCAGCTCAATTTGAGCGGATCATCCGGGTTTGCGGGCTTTTCGGGCACATCCGGTTCCAGAGGCGGAAGCGGAATGAATGGTTCAGATGGACAAAACGGGCAATCGGGAGAGTATGGGGGCGATGGACCGGATATTGGTATCTGGGCTGATTTATATTATGATTCTATCATCAATTGTGAATTACTCTATGTATTTGCACAAAATTTTAATTCGGGTGAGGAGTATCGGTTTCTGGTAAACCCTGAGGGTGGCAATATAAAAATTTCAACCGTAGGCGGATCAGGAGGTTCGGGAGGTGATGGAGGTGCCGGCGGCGATGGAGGCGATGGACAGGCCGGAAGAATATGGACCGAAACCCACACGGAGAAACAAACTGTGAGTAGAATTGAAAAACGGACGGTGATCAAAAAGCAGAAACAGATCATTATAAACAGCGAAGGCAAAGAAGTAGAAACAGAAGTTGATGTTCCCGTTGAAGAAGAAGTTACAGTATACGATGTGGTTGATGTTGTAGTGAGTGTTACACGTCAGGAACCCGGCCAGGCTGGTGGAAATGGCGGCTACGGGGGCTCAGCAGGATATGGAGGCGAAGGCGGAAATGGTGGAAATATCACCCTTTATCTTACCGAAGATGCCAAACCATACCAGTATTTAATACTAGCAGTAAGCGATGGCGGATCGGGAGGCAAACACGGCAACCCCGGAAGAGGCGGACGTGGCGGCATAGGCGGTTTTGGAGATCCAACCGGCTACAACGGAACTCCGGGTAACGATGGGTTTTATGCTATTGGCTGGGCTGGCAATGGCGGCAGTGGATCAATCAGCGTTGAATCAACGGATGAGTTTATTCAATAATCCGGCATTCACTTTTAACACTTGTTTTTTGATTTTGAATATTACTTACCGAAGTTGTTTAACTTAGCGTTAGAAGCTGTTTTTCGGAACTATATGCGCGAAATACTGATTTTATGTTTGTTGCTATTTCTACATTCAGGTTCAGCCTGGTGTCAGAATGATACTGTTACCGAACCAGAGCACAACGAAAGCGATTTTGCAGCTATAGCATGGCATTCCACCTCGCTTATTATGAAATATTACCAGGCGCATGATGCTGATAGCGCACTGCTGGTGCTGAACGACTGGCAAACTGCCTGCGGCCCGAGTGAGCCCATTACACGAACCCGGATCTTGCTTGCCATCAGCGATCGTGCTTTCGAGGAAAGTATTTACGACTCCACCATTGTTGACGATGTGCTTAATTATATGCGTCGCATCGAAAGCACAAACGCGGAAAAACTTTACCGGGATTATGAATCGTACTTCGGCTATATCCCGTTACGCGGTGATTACGACTTCTTTACACAAAGCATTGCCGACTCGCTGCTGAAGGGGGAATTCGATACTCCGCTCGAATTGCTTTTCTGCCAGTTTTATGCCAATATAGTAAGCGATCCGTTGAAAGAGATCAAGAGCAATACTTTATACGATAATACGGCACTGAAATCCTATTATATGCAGGTTGCTCAGAAAAGCCTGTCGAAACCCGATTACCACGTTGGCTTGTTTGCCGGCACCTGGATTCCGACCGGTAACGCATCACTGCTGGGGGTTCATCCCGAAATAGGGATGCAGGTGGGTATTAAATATCTGAAAATGACTTACAATTTCACCTTGGCGTTTAAATTCCTGAAATCGGCCAATGATTATGCAATTTATATGGATGGCAATATCGATACAACCAATTATTTTTTAGGCGGATACCTAGGATTAGATATTGAAAGGGAATTGTTTAAAGCTAATAAAAATGAATTCGACCTGCTCTTTGGCATCGGGTACGATGGTTTTGAATCGGTTAAGACTATTGAGAACAATTCGGAAGCAAGTCTAACACATCCGATTAATTCAATCAACACAAATTTTGGACTGGGATTCAGGCATTTTTATAAAAAGAACCGGTATTGGGGATTAAAAGCAAAATATAACATTCTGAACTATAACAACAGCGGAGGCACCAATCTGATGGGAAACTGCATTACTATTTCGCTGTGCCTGGGCAATTTCAGCAACCAGGCTAAAGAAAACGAACTTTACGAAATCAGGTATTAACAAGAACC
>CAYNVK010000272.1:0-5411 GCA_964400395.1 uncultured Lentimicrobiaceae bacterium
CTCGATACGCAAACCCGTGTTTCGGAATCATCGGAAGGTGGAATGCTGGTACCGGTTGAAGACGATAAAAATACCGACTGGGGCGCTGTTTTCGGAATTGGTGTTCAGACCCCTATACGCGGCAAGGAAGTACGCTTCGACCTGCGTTATGATATGGGCCTTTCGGAAATCGCAAACCAACCCACCGATTACCGTACCAAAGCATTGAGCCTTACGGTTGGAATCATACTTTAAAAATAGTTTTGGTCAGACTGGTTGATGGTTAGGGAGGAATCAGCAATGATCCTCCCTTTGTTTTAAAATATAAGCCTGTTGAAGCGATAACAGCATAAAAGAAGTCCCTGCAGACCATTTGTCTGCAGGGACTTCTTTTCGTAATTGCAAAGGATTCATTTTTGATCCCTGGCATTTTGTAAGCAAATCACCCTATTCTCTTATGAAACATTCCGGGTTCTGATTTTTTCTTTTTGTCGTAATTGAAATATCTCAATGGACCTTTAAAATGACCGGTAATGGTTTTCCCGTTGGAGGCTGTGCAGTTGATGTTTATTTCGTAATCGCTGCCATTACTAACCACGGTAATTTTCCCACCTGTAATCTCCAGTAATTCACCCGATTCAGTCATCGTATTATAATTGATCACAAGCATTCCAAAATCGAAAGTGCCATCTGCACCCGATTCTAATGCGTCGTACACATATTCTTTCACATCCAGTTTGGTCGACTGCGAGGTATAAATTTCAAAATTCATACCACTACCGGTTCCTGTTATTGAATCGATTTCACCTCCACTTTCGTGAATTACAAAAGCATCAGAAAGCAAAGTAAGGTCAAGGTTATACCCTTCATCTCCTGACTTTCCGTAATTTTCGAGAAATCCTTTTGCTAAATCATACTCAGTGTTGTTGTAGCTGAAAGAGCTTTTAGATGCATCATCTTTCTTATCCTTTTTACATCCGCCCACAAAGAGGCTAAAGACCAGCAATACGGCAATTGGTGTAAATACTTTTTTCATAACACATGGATTTAATCATTTACCTACTCTGATAGCTTTTCGGTTTCCGCTGGTATTCATAACAAATTATAAAATCCTGAAAACAAATATAATAAACATACAACTACATACAAAAGTTCATGCCCTGCAATATATGCAGCGCAGTAAACAACCTCAGAAAAATGAAATTTATTTCAGCCGCGAAAGGCTAAAAACAGGCATGTGTTCACCGCTGTTCAGCCTGCCAGATTAGAAAATGGGATACAGGAATTATTTCAGGTGCTCCCAGTACCATTTAACAGAATGCTCCAACCCTTGGCGCAGGTTAAACTGGGGGTTATAACCCAGCAGCCGCGAAGTTTTTTCGATTGATGCCAGCGAATGGGGGATATCACCCTGGCGTGGATCTGAATAAACAGGACTTATGGCAGCAATGGCCGGATCGAACTTCGACAGCCCATCGCGCAGGAAGGTATACAGTTCATTTAGTGTTACACGATCGCCAAAGGCCACATTATAGGCGGTGTTGTATGCTTCAGGATTTTTAGTAACCGCAGCACGAAGGTTTGCCTGTACCACGTTTTCGATATAGGTAAAATCGCGGGTTTGGCTACCATCGCCAAATATTACCGGTGCCTCATGATTTATCAGTGATTTTACAAACCGCGGGATAACGGCTGCATATTGTCCGTCGGGATCCTGGCGCCGGCCAAATACATTAAAATAGCGCAACCCCAGGGTTTGCATGCCGTAAAGTTCGCCGAAAACTTTTGCATACAGTTCGTTTACTTTTTTAGTAACGGCATAAGGAGAAAGCGGGTTCCCGGTATTTTCCTCAAGCTTGGGCAATGCCGGGTGGTCGCCATAAACTGACGAACTCGAAGCATACACAAAGCGTTTCACGCCTGCATCGCGGGCAGCGGTAATCATATTCAGAAAACCGGAAACATTAACTTCGTTGGAGGTAACCGGGTCTTTCACCGAACGGGGAACCGAACCCAGCGCTGCCTGGTGCAGTACAATTTCCGATCCGGCCACCGCTTTACGGCAATCGTCCATATTTCGGATATCGCCTTCCACAAAACAGAAATTTTTATTATCCCTGAATTCAGCAATATTCTGTAATTTACCTGTTGCCAGGTTATCGAGGCATACTACCTGGTTGCCGGCAGCCAGCAGGGTTTCGACCAATGCCGAACCAATAAACCCGGCTCCGCCGGTTACCAATATCTTGCTGTTTTCTATAATTTTCTCCATGTGATAAATGTATCGTCTGTTTAATAATATTATTTTTTAAATTTTCTGATGGGCGATGGGTGAAGGGCGATGGACGATGGGCGATGGACGAAAGGTATCGTAAATTTCCAACTTCAAACTTCCAACATCCGCCATCCAACATCCAACATCCAACATCGAACATCCGACATTATGTTGCAGTATACTTTCGTTTTCGCCAGTATCCACGTACCAGTGCAAAAACCAGCACCAGCACAACCGGGATCAGGGTATTAAGCAGTTGCCATTGCACCCGTTCCGCTTTCACACGTTCGGGATCCATTTTACGGAGTTTTACCTCGCGCGAGCGCACCGAAATCAACCCCGAATCATCGCAAAGATAATTCATGGCATTAAGTATAAACTCCTTGTTGCCAAACTGCTGACCGGTATACCTGTCGTAACCCAGCGGCAAGGGTGTCAGCCCCTGGGCACCTTGTTCAACCTGGTTTTTGATCATATCGCCATCCGAAACCACGATCATGGCTGTTTTGGGGCTTTTACCCGCAAATGCAAGGCCGGGGGTTTGGGCAAAAGCTGCAGGAATACGGTTTTCGTACAAGGAGGTAAACTCGCCTTCGAGCAATACTGCCACCGGCTGGTACGGCTGGTTAAACTGCGTGGCATCGGGCTCCTGGTATAGGAAACGCAGGCTCACAATTACAGGTACATTGAGCACCCGCGAATACCTTGATGTAGTAAGCAATATGGTTTTATGCACTCCGGGAGTTTCAACGGTATCGATATTGCTGACAAACTCCGTTTTAATAGCATTCAGGTTGCGTACCACAGGGTTGTCCGATCCCGGCATAATGACCGGGAAAAACAGCCAGGGGATCAGCTTCTGGTTGCCTTTCTGATCGACTACCACAGGGATGGGTAAAGAATTGATATCGACTACCAGCGTAGGATTAAGCCGTACCCCGTAGTTGAACAGCATGTCGTCGAGGTTGAAATCGTTGGCCAGTGCCACTGAATTTTCTTTCATGCGCAGGCTATCCATGGTGGCATACACCGGGTCGATAAGCCACAGCACTTTACCTCCACGCATAATAAACTGGTCGATTACAAACTTATCTTTTTCGTCTTTTGCAAACGCCGAATCGGGTTTGGCGATAATAATAGCCTTGTATTTATTGGTGATCACGGGTGTACTCACTTTGTTGGCAGCAGGTTCTTCGTTACTTAAGGCGTTCAGTTGCCCGTTTATGCGAACATGTTCAACATCATAATATTCGCTGAGCGCTGCTTCAATACTGGCGGTGTACACCGGCATGAGTTCCCCGTGGCCTTCGATAAAGGCAATTTTTGGTTTTTGCTCAACGCTCAGTTTCCGTATCACGTTAATAAGCCCGAACTCCAGCGACTGTACCGAATTGTTCAGCACCTCGTCGGGCGGACGGCCTACCTGGGTAAGTAACAAGTCCATGGGCAATTCCTTGCCCTGGTACGATACCACCGCTCCAGGGAATATCAGTTTGCGGGTGGTTCCCGACTCCTCTTTTACCTGCAGGTCGGTGGCATTAAGCCCGCTTTTAGCCAGCTGCATATAGGTGGCTTCCAGTTCCTTTTTGTCCTTGCCCGAGGTAGGATCGATAAATTCGTATTCTACATAACTTGAATAAGCCCTGAACTGGTTGAGCATTTCGCGGGTTTCGTTACGAAGCCGCTTAAAACCAGCCGGGAAATCACCTTCGAGGTATACCTTAAAATGCACAGGCCCTTTTAACTCCTTCAGCATTTTGCGGGTTGTGGGCGCCAGGGTATATCGCTTATCACCGGTAAGATCGAGGCGGTAAAAGGCAAAGGACCCTAAAATATTCACCACGGCAATAACTGCCAGCGCGAGGGCCAGCTGCCTGTATGCGTTACGCCTGGTATATCGGTTGTTCGCTTTCATATCTATAGTTTTACCAGGTTTTACCATTTGCGGCGTTCGAGTATAAAGCGTGTAAATGCAAGGAACAAGGCGACAAGGCTCAGGAAATACAATACATCGCGGGTATCGATAACTCCACGGCTCATACTGGCATAATGCTCGCTGATGCCCAGCTGGCTGACAAACAACCCGAATCGTCCAAATACGGATAGGCTATAAATAAAATCGAAGCCGGTGTACATAAACCCGCACAGGAATACCGCCACCAGGAAAGAAACAATCTGGTTTGTACTTACGGCTGAGGCAAAAATTCCGATAGCCGCAAAGCCTGCCCCCAGGAACAGCAGCCCGATGTACGAGCCCCAGGTTCCGCCTGCATCGAGGTTGCCGGGCGGCATGCCCAGCTTATAAACCGTGATATAATAAGTAAGTGTTGGTAACACCGAAAACAATACCAGCACCACGGCAGCCAGGTATTTGGCCATAATAATTCCCAGGTCGGTAATGGGCTTGGTGAAAAGAATTTCGAGGGTTCCGGCGCGTTGCTCCTCGGCAAACGAGCGCATGGTAATGGCCGGTATCAGGAACATAAATACCCAGGGCGCCAGCATAAAATAGGTGTCGATGCTGGCAAACCCGTAATCGAGGATATTGAACTGCTGGGGAAAAACCCAGAGAAACAGCCCGTTTACCAACAGGAACACAATAATTACCGTGTACCCTATCAATGAACTTAAAAATGAGCTTATTTCTTTACGTAATAAAGTATACATGCTGTAGCCTTTCGGTTTGTAGCGACAAATTTACGGATTTTGTGCGGGGAAATAAAAGTATAAATTCGGGCAGTTAAAAAGATGGAGGATAAGTAACCATAATCGTAAAATCTGCATAAGCCTGGTGCCGGACAAATAACCATCTACCGGCTGACCTCAGCACGGCCTAATGCCGGGATCAATAAATTTTCCATGCTACAACTTTTAGCTGCGTGCAAAACATCAAACTAAAGCGATTACAGCAACGCGAATTTATTTTACCGCGGAGGCGCAGAGGTGCGGAAGGAAAGCATGCAGTGGCTGTGTACAACATCCATTTGGGGACCGATAAAATTTCCTAAAAAAAGCATTGCCCGGAGGTAAGCCCCCGGGCAATAAATATTTATTTCAGATCATTACTTTGCTCAAATCCGGGATCAGCTACAGGCTGTACCTGCTGCCGGACCATCAGTCTGCTGGCTTTTACTTTCGCCCAACTTCGTTGGCCCAG
>CAYNVK010000273.1:0-5409 GCA_964400395.1 uncultured Lentimicrobiaceae bacterium
TGGCTCTATGGTTCCGGTGCTGAAAGGCGAAGTGGATGCCATTTTACTCACCGGCGGCGTAGCCCACAGCAAATGGATCACCAACCTTATAATTGAAAGGGTTTACAAATTTGCACCGGTTTATATTTATCCCGGCGAGGACGAAATGCGCGCCCTGGCCTTAAACGGGCTCATGGTATTGAAAGGCGAAGTAGAGGTGAAGGAATACGTATAATACAGCTTATATTAAATTAAAAACGGGAAATAGTTTTCAGTACTATTTCCCGTTTTTTAATTCCTTTTATCACCAGGCTTTTCAGCCTGCCGATTACCTGGCAACCACAACCTTTACCAACAGTGGAGTCTGCTGGTTGCCCATAGATATTTCCATAAAGTAAATCCCATTATTTATTTCACCGAGCGAAAGCCGGGCTAATGAGGTTGCGCTGAATGATATTTGTTTCATTAGCACTATTTGTCCCAGTGCATCACGCATGCGGATATCAGCCCGATCAGCATGGTCATTGGCTTTGCGCAGAATAAACAACTCTGTTTTGGCGGGATTTGGATATACTGTGAACGAAGCTGCTGATGTTTCATCAATTCCCAGGTTACATGGGAACAGGTAAGCTTTCCCCGGCGATCCGCCTTTGCACCCGGCAAACCAGTTTAATCCATCGTTCACATTCCCCCGGGCATCATTCATTTCGAGCGTGTAACCTGATCCGTCAGCATCCTTTGGCCAGGGCAAATCATCATCATAAACTACTGAGAACCGCAGTTTACCGGTATTATCGAACAATCGGATTGCTTCTCCCGAACCACTTAAACCAAAATTGAACGGGCCGCAGGTATTCTCCACTGATGGAAATAATGATTCAAATTTAAGTTTTTCGCCATATAAAACCAGGTACTCACCAGCCTTCACCGATGTATTTGCCGGAATGGTAAACAAATGCAGGTTCTCGCTGTCGCTGAATTTCCAACCCGACACATCCACGGCACCGGAACCCGGATTATGAAGTTCGACCCAATCGCCGGCATCTGATGTAAGACTGGAGTTATAGTTGATCTCCGAAAACACAATTTCATCATCACACACCTGGTATGCCTGGCCGGGAGAACCTCCCATGCAGCCGGTAAACCAGTTTGCCGGATCATTCAGGTTTGTTGCCCCCGCGCGCAATTCAAGCGTTCTTCCAAGTCCATCAGCCGTCTGCAGCCAGGGGATGGAATCGTGGTATGTGAAAGTTTGAACGGGCGTATGCTGAATATCAAGCAATGATACTGTTTCCTGTTTGTTATTTAATCCAAATCCCAGCGGTCCGTAACAACTTGTTTCGGGGTATATGTTTTTAAAAAACTGCATATCCTCGGCAATCACCAGCCTGCTGTTAGCGGGTATAGTTGTTCCTGTCGGGAAAATGTAGTCGTGCACCGGATTGGAATCCGTGATATGCCAGTCGGAAATATCGAGTGCGTTATTTCCGTAATTAAACACTTCGAGCCAGTCACCCGAATTTTGGGTTGAATCGCTGTGGTAATTCACTTCCGAAATGGTAATTGTGGCAGTTTCGGGATTACCCTCGAAAACAGCGGTAAAAGTATCAAGGTGGTCGGGGTTAACGGTGAGCGAATGGTCGGTACTCTGCGCCGTATACGTATTGGCTTTCCAGTACAGGAACCTGTACCCGGGTTTGGCAATGGCCGTAATGGTTATGGGATTCCCGTTAAAATACATCCCGCTCCAGGGCAATGGCCCGGGAACAATGGTGTTGATTTTTATTTCACCTGAACCCTGCGGGGAAGCAGCAAGGTTAACGGTTACGGTTCCTTTGAGGCTAAAAGTGGTATTGATGTGCTGGCGGGCTAAAGCAGGACGATTGTAAATAAAAGTTTTCATCGTATTTATATTGTTCAGCCAGGTCGATACTCCGTTATAGCCAAACCAGCGTTGCCAGGCGAATGGCATTTCGTACGTAATGGAATCCTGCATTTCCTGAACCACCGAATTTATCGACGATGGCTGAAATACTGTATTGATCAGATCTGCATACCGGTTGATAAAATACTTTTTGAATTCGCTGTTATTGAGCATAGCCCGAAAAATTGCGGCATGAGGCGTTGCAACCGGGGGATTCATGGCTTCGGCCAGTTTATTCTCATCGTAAGTACTGCTGTATCCCAATCCGAAATCGGTATCCCAGAGGATATAATTCCATTTGGCCCCGGGTTTTCGCTGCCGCCAGAGTTTAACATTGTTAGTCCAGTCTCCGATCCAGTCATTATTCACATAGTACGTTTCGGCAATAAAATAATCAGCATAATTAGGTAGGTTCCACATCGAGCTGCCTACTTCAAAGTTTGCGGCTACTGACATATCGTGCGTGGTAATGTATTGCACCATTTGCCAGAAAGCATCGGAACTGCCCGAAGATACTATCCCATCACTTTCGATAACATCAATGCTGTCGGCATCAATCCCATGATTTTCGGCAACAAAATCTTCATTATTCCGCTCCCTGATATTATAAATACCCCAGTATTTGCCATTCAGGAAAACAACTGACGGGCTGTAGGCGATATAATCGACAAAAGTGTTTTTCATCACACGTTGCATCAGGGCATCGCGCATGTGTGTTAACATCCAGTCGTTGCCTGAATTTCGGAGTACTATGCTTTTAAATTCAGTAATTGGTTTGTCGCCGAATAGATTATAAGCAATCTGTGAGTTCTCATAATAACCGCGGGTTTTTATGTTAAAACTCTTCTGGTCTAATGCCCTGGTCCATCCCCCGTGAATACTCAAACTGGCATCCAGTTCAAATTTGCGGGCCTGCATAGGTCCGAAATATTCCACATGGCATTCTTTCTCCCACGGCTGCCAGAAGTTGGCATCGAAAAACGGAAAATCAGGTTTGGCATTTGGTCCTTTCACATAAATTCCTGAGTAATAATCCCACAGGTTCGACGAATCGGTAGTAAGTGAAACTACAGGTAAGTCATACTTGTGCGTACCTATTATATAAGTTGCTGTTGAAATGATACCCGGCAGCAATCCTTGCGGTCCGAAACTTCGTGCCCGGATTACCTTTGTTGAACTCACCAGGATTGGCGTGGTATAAACCGGGTCAGATATACGCGGGATGTTTCCGTTGGTCGTATAATGTATATTACTACCAGTTGTTGCTGCGGTGATGGTGACCAGTTTTGACTGTGAGTAAAAACCAGGGGCGATATCGAAAACCGGTTGTGCCGCGTAACCGCTGAAGCAAGTGGAAGTGTTATTTGTTTTACCGGGACTTGCGGACGCAGCAATGCACCAGCTATCAGAACCATCAGGAATACGGCAATGCGAATGATCGGAATCGGAATACTTCACAAGCAACTTATCAGCCGTAATGCCTGATGGCTCTGTAAGTACAACGTTTTCGCCCGAGTGTTTCAGTTTAAAATTTGTATGAAGGTTAGTGTTGATACTTTTAGAAAACCAGGACGGAACCGGGCTGAAAAACACATCGCTGCTGCCGATTCCGAATGACAGAAAGGGAGAAGATGACAAATCGGACGAACCCGGACCTGAGTTATGGGTTTGAACCGCCAGAACATTTTTACCGTTAACCAGTAGCGATTTCAGCAGGGTTTCGTCGATCAAAAAATTCTCCGGAATTCCGCCCTGGTACATCTGGGCTTCGTGATCCGTGGTGGTAAGTTTGTTATACGCTGGAAAGGCACCTTCGATATTGGCGCGGGCAATTTCGGTTCCATTCAGGTAAGCCACAAAGCCATCGTCATAATCCATACTCAGCACACAGGATTTAATGGCTGAAACATCAGGTATATCAAATGATTTTATCATGAATACCGAAATTGTAGAAACAATTTCTGTTCCGTCGTCCTTATCCCCAAAGCCTATACCGCCCGGTCCGCTGAGCCACGATGAAGCATCAAATTCCATCCGGGTCCAGCTTGCCGGCGGATTCTGGCTGCCAATAAAATAGCGCCATGTATCCTGGGCAAAAACTGCCGTTTCCCAATGATTTACATCTGGTTTCCTGTTTTTGCCGGAGGCAAATACCAACAGGTACCCTTTCAGATCCAGGGTTACATTCGGGAACCTCCATTTGAAAGGTTCATCCTGGTCATCGGAAAGTCCGTACTGGCTAAGGCTTACCGCCGATACACCCTGATTGTAAATTTCAATCCAGTCCTCATAATCGCCATCTTCGTCGGCAAGAGTGCTTTTATTCGAAGTTTGTACTTCGTTAATTACAACCTGCGAAAAGCAGCCGGAATGGATCGCAAGTACAAAGAGGAGTAAGCAGGTTAAGTATTTCATAAAAATAGCTGACAGGTATTTATCGGTATATCGGAACAAAAACAACTATTGTACACCTGCAACCAGGTTGTGGATTACACGCGGAAAATGTTCGTACTCCAGCTCGTGAATTTTTGCTGCCAGGTTTTCAGGCGTATCGCCCATGGCAATGGAGCAACGCGCCTGGAAAATAATATCCCCTTCATCGTAATGTTCATTTACATGATGGATGGTAATTCCGCTTTTGGTGTCGCCGGCAGCAATCACGGCCTGGTGTACTTTCATTCCATACATTCCTTTACCGCCGTAAGCAGGCAGAAGTGCCGGGTGAATATTAATAATTCTTTGCGGAAAAGCTTTCAAAATATAGGTAGGGATAAGCCATAGAAAACCTGCCAGGATGATCCAGTCCACTTCCCTGGCTTTAAGATCAGCAAGAACCGCATCCGATTGATAAAAGGTATCGCGATTGAATAAAACTGATGGTATACCAAGTAACTTCGCCCTCTCGAGTACATAAGCATTCGGATTATTGCAATAAATACAGGCAATCTCGAGAATGCCCGTACCTGAAAAATACTCAGCTATCCGTTGCGCATTACTTCCGCTGCCTGAAGCAAAAACAGCAATACGTGGAATTGTTTTCATGAAAAAACATGGTTAAAATAAAGAGAGTTCAGAAAAACGAAGTAAAAACTCCTGGTAACGGGACTGGATTACTTTGCGACATCAAAATAACAAAAACGCCGCGACATAACCCAATAAACACTGGTAATGGCGATAAAAAAAGGGATAAATCGGCGGTGAGTTCCATATTAAAGTATCAAATTAAAATATATTAACATCTCATTTATAGCCGTTTAGATTGTACAAGAGGAAAATTATCAGGGTAATTTTTGTTTTATCGGCTAAATTGTTATTTCTTTGCAGCCTAAAACCAATTAAAGCGTACAACAATGTCCGACATTGCAACAAGAGTAAAAGCTATCATCGTTGATAAGCTGGGAGTAGACGAAAAAGAAGTAAACCCTGCAGCAAGTTTCACCAACGACCTGGGTGCCGATTCACTGGACACCGTTGAACTGATTATGGAATTCGAAAAAGAATTCAAC
>CAYNVK010000274.1:0-5364 GCA_964400395.1 uncultured Lentimicrobiaceae bacterium
AATGCTGTGCTGGTTCATCTTGCCCCTGAATTCATCAATGGTTTTATAGCCTTTCCGGTCCATCCATTGTTCGATGCCTGCCAGGATTTCGGTAATCACCGGGTAGTGATGTTTGTAGAGTGCTGACACCACTTCGAAGGTCGTGGCTCCTGCCAGCAGCAGTTTAATGGCGGTTTCGGCCGAGTGTATGCCTGTGGTGGCTACCAGCGGGCACTCAACCCTGCCCGAAAGCAAAGCCATCCAGCGCAGCACATGCGAATATTCCGCAGGGTCGCTCAGCATATATTTGGCGTGGGTTTCGAGTGTATCAATATCAATATCGGGATGAAACGGGCGGTTAAACAGCACCAGTCCGCCTATGCCTGTTTTCGATAGCTCTATAGCCGTAGTAGCCAGTCCCGAGAAATAGTATCCCATTTTAAGCGATACCGGAATGCTTACCTGTTTCAATACGGCTTCAATAATATCGAAATATACTTTTTCGTTTTCGCCTGAGGTTTTCATGGTGTTCGAAGGAAGCACGTACACATTCAGCTCCAGGGCATCGGCGCCGGCTTCCTCAATGCGCCGGGCAAAATAATGCCAGTCGTAGGCGGTGGTGCAGTTTATGCTGGCAATCACGGGTATATCGACCGCCTTTTTGGCATCAGCCACAAACGTAAGGTATTTGCGCAGGGTAAGGTCCTTGGCATGGTCGGCCAGGTACGAGTATGCTTCTTCGTAATCATATTCCCTTTCGCTGAGCACACTCTGGTATCCTTTATGAAACGAATTACCATTTTCTTTGGCTGAATCATTGATGTAATTCTCAGTTTCGTGAAGGATCTGTTCCTCGAAAATGGATTTCAGCACCACGGCGCCGGCCCCGTTTTCGGCGGCATGTTTTACACCGGCAACAGTTCCCGTCATTCCCGAACTCCCTACTATTAAAGGGTTTTTAAGTTTCAGTCCAAGGTAATTGGTGGTAAGGTCAGCCATATTGTTCGTTTTTAAAAGGGTTCATATGTACGAACAAAGATAAAATACTCTTTCGATGTTTGGCAAAGAAATTGAAAGATTATTTTCGGCTGCCCGGCAGAGTAATCCACAGATAGATAATCACTTGCTATTGAGCTGCAAACGACTTGCCGATTATGTTTGCCGCAGCCTTGTGCCCTGGTTGATTAAATTCGTGGAAAACATATCTTTGCCTAGTAATAGCATATCCTTCTGTATGACAAAGAAGCTTTTCTTCTGTAAATGCCAGGCCGGCTGGATGAGTTCCGAAAGTATTTCGGGTATCGAAGCGCATTTACGCACTAAAAATTATCCTTTTGTGCAGTTCACGGATCTGTGTGGCTGTGTGGCAACCCATAAAAATGAATTGCTGCAGGTGCTTGCTCACCGTGATGAGGCTTTGTTTGTAGCCTGTTACCCGCGTGCCGTAAAATTACTGCTTCAACACGCCGGCATTGATCCTGAATTACCAAAAACCAGTTACCTGAATGCCAGGGAAACGGCTGCCGATGATGTGTTGGCCAGGGTTGATGAATTTATGACCGGCGAAGCCCAAACCGGCGATATCACGCAATTGCAGTCTGATCCCGAATGGCCTGCCTGGTATCCTGTTATCGATTACGACCGTTGCACTGCCTGTGGCCAATGTGCCGACTTCTGCCTGTTCGGAGTTTATGAAAAACAGGAAGACAGGGTAGTTGTAGTTCACCCGCACGGATGCAAAAATAACTGCCCGGCATGCGGACGTATTTGCCCACAAACGGCTATAGTTTTTCCGAAATATGAAAAAGCGGGTGCCATTGCCGGCGACGATGCTATTGATGATTTAGCCGAACAACAGCGACAACAGCAAGATATAACTTCGATACTCGGCAGTAATATATACCAGGCCCTCGAAATGCGTAAGCAGAAACGCAGGTCAATCATCCGGTCAACGGCCATGCAAAAAGCGCTGGATGAACGTGAAAAAGCGCTTGCTGAACAGAATTTAAATAAATAGTTTGCTGGAATGTCATTACTCGGAAATTTTGTACGATCGGATAACCGCTGTATTTACAAGTTTATTTTTAACCTGGGTGTAAAGGGTTTAGTCGGGTTCAATAAATTCGGGAAACGAAAAAAGCATGGCGAAAATTTTCCGGCATTCCAGTTTATTTCCGTAACCAACAACTGCAATCTTTCGTGCCAGGGTTGCTGGGTAACAAAGGGCGAACAGACTGCAAGCCTTGATGTAAACGCCCTTCACAAAATTATAACGGACAGCAAAAAACACGGCAGCTATTTTTTCGGCATCCTGGGCGGAGAACCATTGATGTACAGCGATTTGTTAAGTGTGTTCGAAGCGCATCCCGACTGCTATTTCCAGCTTTTTACCAATGGTACATTGCTTACTGACAAGGTGGCCGGGGCACTTCGCCGGGTTGCAAATGTAACTCCGCTTATCAGTTTCGAAGGCGACGAACTGGTTGCTGATACCCGCAGGGGAAGTAGTCATGTGTACCCGCGTACCCTTAAAGCAATTGAAACGGCAACAAAAAATAAGTTAATCACGGGTGTAGCCATAAGCGTATGTAAATCGAATTTGGATATGGCGCTTTCGGATGCGTTTATTTCGATGCTGCACAATAGGGGAGTGGTTTACCTGTGGTATTATATTTACCGGCCTGCCGGCGAAAATCCGCATTACGAACTTGCACTGTCAGCCGATGAAATTGCCCGCCTGCGTAAATTTATTGTCGATGGCAGGAACAAATATCCGATTGTGCTGATTGATTCGTACTGGGGTGCTGACGGAGAGCCGTTTTGCCCGGCTGCCGAAGGCCTGAGCCATCATATCAACCCGGAAGGGTATATTGAGCCCTGCCCGGTAATACAGTTTTCCTGCGAAAATATCAGCCAAGGTAATCTGAAAGACGTGTACGAGCAATCTACGTTTATCCGCAATTTTAAGTCGGAGATTAACGGGCGCACAAAGGGTTGTATTCTGATGGAAGACCCCGAATGGCTTGCTGCCTTTGCCGCGGATCACCAGGCCAGGAACACTTCGAATCGCGGGGATTTTTCGCAGCAACTTATGCAGGGCTGTAAGGTTTGCAGCCATGGCAGTTCCCCGATAATTCCTGAAAAAAGCCGGATTTACCGCATAGCGAAAAAGCGGGCTTTCTTTGGCCTGGGCGCTTACGGATAAGACATCATCAACTTTAAAAATGATGATTGCTGCCTACATTGTTACTTAAACAGTATTTAAATCCTTTACTAAAATACATTAACCCGGTAACCCATGAAATCGACCACCCTTCATACGCTTTATGTCCTTGATGTACCTTCGGATAAATCCGTGCGTACTGAAATAAGGGCTGGTGCTGAAGCATACATTCGTGGGCACAGGTTACTTCCTCCTGCAAGTTATGAAGTGTTGTACCAGGTGGCCGGCACCCTGATTGAAACTCATCATTGGGAGGAACGTTACCGTGCCTTTGTAATGGTGTGTTGTGGTAACGAAGTATGGCGGCCCGTAATTGGCGTCATCCCATTCAGCAGGCGTATTTTCCTTTTACCGCAATGCCTGCGCAGTACGGCACACTGCAAAGCTCCATCGGACGAGATGGGGTTGTTGTGCGGCGAATGCGGAAATTGCAGCATTTCCGGTTTTTTGCGCGAAGTCGAAAACCTCGGGTACGTGGCCCTGGTTACCGAAGGCACCACTATAACTACCCGACTGATTGAAAGCGGAAAGGTGGATGCGGTTATTGGGGTGGGTTGCATGGAAGTATTGCAAAAAATGTTTGCTTCTGTAAATAAATATGCAATTCCGGCTATCGGGATTCCGCTCATCACCTGCGGGTGCAGCAACACAACTCCTGATATTGATTGGATTAAAAAAGAAATTTATAATTACCGGGAAGATTCATCTTTCAGGCTGCTCAACCTCAATTACCTGAAAAACAAGTCGTCTTCTGTTTTTGGAGCCGAACAACTCACGCGTTTCCTTGGTCCCGCTCAAAACCAAACCGCCAACATCGCTTTCGAAGCGCTGCTGTCGGGTGGCAATCGGTTACGCCCGTTCCTGGCAGTGCTGGCTTACGAGGCTTTTGTTGCTGAGCCTGATCCTGCAATTGTGAATATGCTGGCCGTTAGTGTTGAGTGTTTTCATAAGGCCTCGCTGGTACACGACGACATCGAAGATAATGATCTGACCCGCTATGGCAAGGATACAATTCATGCCCGGCATGGGATTCCGCTTGCACTTAATACCGGCGATTACCTGCTTGGCGAAGGATACAGGATCATTTCGGAGAGTGCGCTCCCGCCTGAAATCATTGTCGAAGCAGTCCGGATTATAGCCCGCGGACACCGTAGTCTTTCTATCGGGCAGGGAGCCGAACTGGCATCAATACGTTCGCAGGAAATTCTTTCGCACGAAGCCATGCTCGGGCTTTTCGATAATAAAACCGCAGCGGCATTCCGTGTGTCCCTTTTGCTGGGCGCTGTTGTTGGCGGCGCTTCAGCTACTGACCTCAAGGTGCTGGAACAGTTCAGTCGTGCCATCGGCATTGCTTACCAGCTAAAGGACGATCTGGAAGATTATTCAGGAGAAAAAGGCGATATTGAAGTCCGCAAATTCTCGATCATACTTTCATTGCTGGCCGGGCATCTCACCTCAGCCGAAAAGCAATTGCTGCAATCAGCCCGAAGCACGGAAGATTTCAGTGTAATTTATGGATTAATTGATGCTTATAATATTCCCCAGCAGGCCCGGGAAATCCTGCTCGGATACATCAGCGAAGCGGAAACTTGTCTCGCTGAGCTTACCAACCTGGGGCTTAAACTGGCATTACATGAAATATTGGGAAAGATTTTTAAATAGCCTGTTCAGGCTGTTGGCTCAGCGCCGGATGCGCAGACTTAAACCTAAACTTATTGAAGCGGTTCTGGCTAAATCAGTGTTTTTGCTTGATGCCGAAATGCCCGGTCAAATCCGTAACTTTGTGGCAGAACAACAGTCAGCGCAAGGTGGATTTAAGGATAGGGCAGGGAAATGTGATTTATATTATACCCTTTTTGGTTTCTACCTGGCCGAAGCTTTACATGTTAAAATCAACCATGAACAACTGGCCGGTTATGTGCGCAAGTCGGCTGAAGCTCCGGACCTGGCAGGTGTTCACCTGTATTGTGCCGCCATTTTATATGCCAGGCTCATTGGCCCCGATGAGGTAAGTGAATTGTTACGAAAAAAGATTGTTACCGAATTTGGGAATCAAAAAGCAGCTCAAACCGATTACGCGGGTTTTATGGGGATACTGGCGTTGTATTACCTCGGTGATTTTGTAAGCATCAACCGCATTATACCTCGCTACCGGCATGATA
>CAYNVK010000275.1:0-5357 GCA_964400395.1 uncultured Lentimicrobiaceae bacterium
GATTGAAGGGATTGAAGGGATTGAAGAGATTGAAGAGATTGAAGGGATTGAAGGGTTTTTGTCAAAGAAAAGGATCAATTGGTTGAAATGCTAGAACATTGAAACTCTGAAATTCTGAAACATTGAAACTCTGAAACTCTGAAACCTGAAACCTGAAACCATGAAACATTGAAACTCTGAAACGAAATATTTCACGGTTAGAAACAGGCTGGTTATCTTCAAATCCAAAACTATCGATAATCTGTAACCCTGGTCCCGGGAGCATTTACTTTCGATACAAAAGCCTCGTTAAGCAAACCGATTTTATTAAAAGCTTTACTGATGGCATCTGCTACCTGCCTGGCTATGGTTTCGCCCTGGCAAAGTGCAAAAACCGATGGACCCGACCCTGAAATTCCACAACCTACAGCGCCAGCTTCCAGGGCCGCATTTTTTACCGCATCGAAACCGGGGATAAGTTGTGTGCGGTACGGTTCGGCCAGCAGGTCGGACATGGAACGCTTCAACAAATCATAATCGCCCCTGATGAGTGCCACCATAAACCCGGCCGTATTTGCACTCTGGCTGATGGCGTTTTGAAATGATACTTCGGTTTTCAAAACCCGCCTTGCATCGGAGGTGTTCAATTCAATATCCGGATGAATGATTGCCGAATACAAATCATCAGGACAGCTTACCGGTATGATGTCCAGTGGATTGTAGCTTCTGATCAGTGTAAATCCACCCAGCAAAGCCGGTGCTACGTTGTCGGCATGTGCTGTGCCGCAGGCAATTCTTTCGCCTTCCATGGCAAATGGTATCAGTTGAAGTGTACTTAACGGGTTGCCAGACAGCTGATTGATGGCAAAAACTGCAGCCGCCGAACTCGATGCACTACTGCCCATTCCACTGCCTAACGGCATATTTTTTTCAAGTTCAATTTCTACCGGCAAGTCTGTTATTCCCAGCGCCTGCAGGTAGGCATTTACAGCCACGCCAGCGGTGTTTTTGTGCCTGGCTTCCGGAGTCAGGTTCCCATATTTGCCTTTCAAAATTACTTTCGAGGTGTCAGCTCCCGGATTGAGTGTAATGGTTACTTTATCGCCAATGCCTTCAACAGCGTATCCCATCACATCAAACCCACAGCCAACATTGGCTACACTGGCAGGAGCAAAAGCAGTTACTGATTTATATCTGGTCATATCCTTGTTTTCGTTGCGTTTGTTAATTTGCTTTAGATGTAAATGCCCGGGTTGCCGTATTTTAAAAACAGTGCAAGCCCAAACATAGTAACCTGGCGGCGTTGCAAAATTGATTTAAATGCCTGATTGTTCGTTTGCCGGTTTCCTGGCAGGTATCATGCCATGTTTAAGTCCCTTGGCAATCCGCACAATATCGGCCAGCACACCAGCCGAAGTAACATTAATACCGGCGCCCGGGCCTTTTATTACCATGGGGTACTGCTGGTAGTATTTTGTAGTGAGGCTGATGCAGTTTTCGGTTCCGCGTAGGCTGTAAAATGCGTGCGCTTCGTCAACTTCCATTACCGAAACTTTTGCTTTACCGTTTTCAATCACAGCCACATACCGCAGTCGCCTGCCTTTAGCTGCAGCATCCAGGAAACGATCATGAAAAGGTTTGTCGTAATTTTTCAACGCAGCGAAAAATGAGGCAATATCCTTTGCCGCGGCACACTCTGCCGTCATCAGCGGTTCTACTTCAATGTCGGGTTCTTCGATGCTCCATCCGCACTCCCGGGCCAGGATCAGGCATTTGCGGGCAACATCGGTTCCGCTCAGGTCGTCGCGCGGATCGGGCTCACTGTAACTGTTTTCCTTGGCAAAGGCTACCAGTTCGCTGAAAGGCTTGCTCCCGTCATATTCTGACAGCAGGTAGTTCATAGTACCCGAAAGAACTGCTTCAATTTTAATTACCTGGTCGCCACTGTTTATAAGGCTTTGCAACACATTGATCACAGGCAAGCCTGCGCCTACATTGGTTTCATAATGAAATGGCGTATTCCGCCTGGCCGCCGACGCATGCAACTGGCTGTAGCGTTCCATGTCCTGCGTATTCGCTCTTTTGTTGGCAGTAACAATTGCTATGTTGTTCGATAACAATTCGTTGTAGTGCTTTACCGGTTCGTTCGAAGCGGTCACATCAATAAACACGCTGTTTTCGAGGTTCTGCCTGATGATATTTCCAGTAAACACTTCAAGGTCAGTAACCTCCGGAGAAGTTTCCAGTATCGATTTCCACTGAATTGTTTCAATATGGGTATCGCCTGAAATCATTTTGCGGCTGTTGCATATTCCGTATAGCTTGAGCGATATTTTCTGCCCGGCAAGAGATTCTTCCTGCTGCTTAATCATTTCGAGTAACTTGCTGCCAATAGCACCGGTTCCGGCAATATACAGGTTGAGCTGTAGCAATTCGTAATTAAATAACGACTGGTGAAGTACCCGCAGCGCTTTTTTCAGATCTTTCTGCTGGATTACAATCGAAATATTAAGCTCTGAACTTCCCTGGCTGATGGCTTTTACATTGATGCCATTACGCCCGAGCGGTCCGAATACCCTGGCTGAAACTCCAGGCATGCGACGCATATTTTCACCTACTACGGCTACTACGGCAAGCCCTTCTTCATAATTGATATCCGATATCAGTCCGGCATGTAGTTCGTCAGCAAAAGTCCTGCGCAGCAACTGGCAGGCATATTCCGCATCTGTCTGCATCAGGCCAATACAAATGGAGTGTTCTGACGAAGCCTGGCTGATTAAAATCACACTGATCTGGTGCTGAGCCATTACTTTAAACAGCCTTGCCGATACACCTGCAACCCCCACCATGCCGCTTCCTTCGAGATTTATCAGGCATATATCTTTAAGCGATGATATCCCTTTAATAAACCCGTTTTCATTTCCTGATTCCTTGCTGATGCGTGTCCCCTTGTGCGTTGGGTTGAATGTGTTTTTTACCAGGATTGGTATTTCGACAGCCATGGCTGGTTGCATGGTTGCCGGGAAAATAACCTTGGCGCCAAAATGCGAAATCTCCATGGCCTCGTTGTACGATAGCTGCTCAATGCTGCGTGCTTCGGCCACATACCTGGGATCGGCGGTCATAACCCCGTCCACATCGGTCCATATTTCAATGGCCTCGGCATGCAACGCCGCACCCAGTATGGATGCCGTATAGTCGGAACCACTCCGACCAAGTGTTGTTGTTTGTCCCTGTGCTGTGCTGGCTATAAAACCTGTAACCACGTGTATGCCTGTGCCGGAGGCAAAATAGTCTTGAATGTGTTGGTTTGTTGCTTCAAAATCGACTTTAGCATGACCGAAATTTCCGTCGGTCCTGATCAGGTTACGGGCATCTGTAAAAGTACCAGTCCCTGTATTTGCTTTTAGAGCCTGGGCTAAAACAAATGCCGACAATCGTTCACCGAAACTTAAAACAAGGTCGCGGGTGCGGGGTGTTAACTCACCCACCAGTGAAGCTCCTTTGGCAATCCCCGAAAGCTCGTTACAGGTAGCCATTACTTCGGCCATCACCGATGGTTGCAGCGCCATGGGTAAAAGTTCTTTAATTACAAGCAGATGACGTTGTTCTATTTCCAGGATCAACGATTCGCACTTAGTTTTATCAACCGGAATCAACTCACAGAGTTTTACCAGTTGGTCGGTTATGCCTCCCAATGCCGAAACCACAACTATAACCCGGCTGTTTTCAGCCTGGTTACTTTTAATTATTTCAATTACATTGTTAATCCGCTCCGGACTTGCAACCGATGAGCCTCCAAATTTTAAGATACGCATAGTTAGTCTGCTTTAGAAATTGAAGAACAAAAAAAAAGCCCTTCTCTGATGTTGAGAAAGGCGTGCAGTATAAAAGCATTCCATCTCAACCCAATGGAGGGCCGGTGGTGGTAAAAGTAGTAACGGTGAAGGATAAATTCATTGCTGTTTTTGTTTCGCTGATGCAAATATACTGATTTAATTATTCACGATTATGGATATTTTGACCGATAGCCCATATTTACGTGCTTTACTTAAACACAAAATCTGGTTATAACTGATCTGAAAATGCTTTCTGCAGAAGCTGCCCCTGGAATCTTACAGGTAGAATTATGACCTTGCAGTGTCATCAGTTTTTATGTAAGTTTGTATTCAAATTGAAATAAAATGAAACTCTCAGCATGCGGATTAATCTGCGATGAATGCGAATATTACGAAAAAGAATGCAATGGATGCATTGCCGTAAGCGGACAAACATTCTGGGCAAAGGAAATGATGCCTAACCACACCTGCCCGTTGTATAACTGTGCCGTAAATGAAAAAGGGTTTGCGGGTTGTGGTCATTGCCATGAATTGCCCTGCGACATGTTTCGGCAGATGAAAGATCCCAACAGTACCGACGAAGAACATGAACTCTCGCTGGTACAAAGGGTTAGCCGGTTAAAGCAATCGGTTTAGATTCAGGTTTATAACTTACCGGACAATCTTTATTAGTTTTCGGACAAAATTACTTTGCCCGCCATTGATTATTGGTTTTTCAGCGTGATCTGCCAATTGCCGGGTTTGTTAATTTTTATCCTGATTGTGTTATAAATAACACCCGAATGGATTTTATTTGAACAATTGTAGGTGATATCGAGCTCAATCGGGAAATCTATTTGCTCAAAATAAATCCTGGAGTAGGAAAACCGCTGGAAATATTTTCCGGTAGCATTTATTTGTGGGATAATATATTTATTAAACGGATCCAATACCGAAAGTTCTATCTGGTTTCCTTCGCCAATCAGCGAGATCCTCGGATCTACAATCCCTGTTTTATTCGAAATTACATAGGGGTCAATTTTTACTTTACCCAGGTACTTGCCTTCGTCCCAATAACCGGCTGAAACGCTATCGGGCGAAACACTTTTGTAATATAAAGTCCCTTTTCCGGAGAAGCGTCCGTTTACAAAGTTACCTTCATACATATCGCCGTTTCCGTATGTATATGTGCCTTCACCATTGGGCATTCCTTTCCTGAAATGTCCTACATACGTATCGGTGCCAACGGCTGTCCCTTTGCCATTTGCCAATCCGTTTTTAAGCTCACCGTCATATTTCCCGGATATTTCCTTCATCAGCACCGGCCCGGTATTTTCCTGACAAAATGCTACATTGCAGCACAGGGCCATAATCATACTCGATATTAATCTTTTCATATTGAATAGTGGATTTGATCTGCTAAATATATGAACAATATTTAATTGTAAATCAGATAAAATATTTTTTTAATTACAAAAGAAAAAACCTCAGCCGTAAAGGCTGAGGTTTTTACATTAGAGGTATGTGCTAATTGATTTAAGCGTAGCTTTCGATCGGAGC
>CAYNVK010000276.1:0-5340 GCA_964400395.1 uncultured Lentimicrobiaceae bacterium
TGAAATCTGGGCTGATTTTGAACGCATGGGCAGTTTACAAACTGAAAAAAAGAAAAATAAAATTAGCATTTATCAATTATTAGTTTACCTTTGCTGCAAATCAAAAAATAATCAACAACATCATGAGTAAAGGAACAGTAAAATTTTTCAATGATTCCAAAGGATTTGGATTTATCAAAGATGACGCTTCAGACAAAGAATATTTTGTACACGTTACAGGTCTGGTAGACGAAATCAGAGAAAATGATCAGGTATCATTCGACCTTCAGGAAGGTAAAAAAGGATTAAATGCAGTAAATGTTAAAGTGATTTAATATATTCAAAACATTATTCTTTAAAAGCTCTGCCACCCGGCAGGGCTTTTTTTGTGCCCGATAAATAGCAACTTCGAAATTATAAAGCAAAAAAAAAGTCAGCCGAAGCTGACTTTAATGCGTTTATTTGTTTTCGAAAGTCCAGTATTCATCAACAATCTCGGATGTTTTCTGCTCCCAGTAAGCTGGTGATACCCTTTTACCATCTTTGGTTTTAAGGCTCATTTCGTAAACCGAAATTACCGGGTTAAAAACCAGATCGGTAACCCCGATAGTGAAAAGTAAAGGCGCATCTTCTGTTTCCTGCTTTTCGCCTGCAACCAATACTTCAAATTTATTGTATTCCAGCAAGTCCTTCAGGAAATCAACCCGAAGTTGGGTTGCACCTTTTTCGACAATGGTACAGCGAACTCCGTTTATTTCTTCTACTATATGTTTGGCTTTGAGTGGCATATGATCAGTTGTTAAAATTTAAGTACAGCGTGCAGTTAATTCCTGATAGCAAAGGTAACTGAGTCGATAAATTCGTACACCTGGCTCCAGAAACCGATTACGAAAATACCTATGGCACATATCATTAATGCTAAGCGGGTAGTAAGATCGCTTTTGAAAAATGCAATAGGATTATCACTTTTGTTGATGAACATCGCTTTTACAACCAGCAGGTAGTAATACAGTGATATGGTGGCATTAAGTACGGCAATAAATACAAGCCAGTAATAACCACCCGATGCTGCCGAAGTAAACAGGAAGAATTTACCAAAGAAACCTGCAATAGGAGGGATGCCTGCCAGCGAGAACATGCTGAGGGTCATCAGCAGGCTGAGTTTTGGGTTGGTGGCATATAGCCCGTCGTAATCGTCCATGCTTTCTTTGCCTGTGCGGGCCGAAATAGCCGAAACCACACCGAAAGCGCCCAGGTTCGAGAAAATGTAAACCAATACAAAGTATACAGTGGCTGTCATCCCGATTTTGTTTCCGCCAAGTATACCCAGCATGATAAAACCAGCCTGAGCTATACTGGAGAAAGCCAGGAATCGTTTCATGTTTTTCTGCCTTAAGGCGAAAAGGTTACCGATAACCATGGTAGTGATTGCGATCAGGTAAACAATATCCTTCCACAGGAATGCGATGGAGTGAAACACGGTAAACATCACCATAATAAGGATGAAAACGGAAGCGCCTTTTGAGATTACCGAAAAATAGGAAGTTACATTTACAGGGGAACCTTCGTAAACGTCGGCAGTCCACAAGTGGAATGGTACTAACGAAATTTTGAATCCCATACCGGTGAAGAAGAAAATAAATGCAAGCACCTGCATTGGGGTATTGGCATACAGTTGACCGACAGTATCAAAATAAATTGAACCGGTTGAACCGTATATCAGCGAAAGCCCGAAAAGTAAAATACCCGACGATAATGCCGATGAAAGAATAAGTTTAATACCGGCTTCGGCCGAACGCTCCTGGTGATGCGTGAAAGCAGCAAGAGCAGCCATAGGAATGGTAGCCAGTTCCAGGCCCAGGTACAACATCAGGAAATCGCCCGAAGAAATCATGAAATTCATACCTACCAGGGTCGAAAGCAGCAGGATAAAAAACTCACTGATTTTTTCGCGGTTTTCTTCTTTCCGCAACCAGGTGGAACTTTGCAGCAGGATAATGAATACACCCACATTCAGTATATTCTTCATCAAAATGGTTAACGCTTCGGTATGATACATGCCGCCAAAAAGAACGCCGCTTTGTGCAGGTAGAAAACCTACAACGGTATGGATGAAGAACATCGAAATGGCGATCGGTATAATCCGGGTTTTCTGACTCTTTTTCAGGTTCAGGTCGATAATGAGAACTAATAATACCAGTGATACCAGTATCAGTTCGTGTCGCATCGTCAGGAAATCGTTTAAGCTCATATGCTGAGTATCTAAAGTGATGGTTAATACAATGGATTAAAAGAGCCCTGCAACAGTGGTAATGCCGCTTATTTTTTCAAGAATTGGTCCAAGGCTGAAATTGATCATGTTCGAAAGCCACAATGGAGCCATACCAATGGCTGCAATTGATAACAGCAAGGTAAGTGTCGAAAGTCTTTCGTACCACACTGCATCGGTCAGGTGCAGGTAATGATCGTTTTTGATGGGACCCAGAAGCAAAATACCAACAACCCGTAAAATGTACACTGCAGTAATAACAATGGACGAAGTTGCAACAATGGTACAAACCCTGTGGAAAACATCGGTGTGCTGGAACGAACCAACAAAAATGGTCATTTCGGCAACAAATCCGCTTAATCCCGGCAGACCTAACGAAGCCAGACCGGCTATAACGTAAACAACACCCAGGAAAGGAATTACTTTCATCAGTCCACCCATTTCGTTGATCAAACGGGTATGCGTTCTTCCGTAAATCATCCCGATCAGGGCAAAGAAAAGGGCTGTCATAAGTCCGTGCGATATCATCTGGATCACAGCACCGTTCATGGCTGTCTGGTTCATCATCAGAATTGCAAAGAGCACAAGCCCGCAGTGGCTCACCGATGAGTATGCGTTGATATATTTAAGGTCTTTCTGAACAATGGCTCCAAAAGCACCATAAACAACACTGATAGTAGTAAGAATGAGGAAAATCCAGGCCTGCTCATGAGCGGCTTCGGGCATCAGGTAAATAGCAACCCTGAAAGCGCCGTATCCCCCCAGTTTCATAAGTACACCTGCGTGAAGCATCGACACTGCAGTTGGTGCTGAAGCATGACCATCGGGCGACCATGTGTGGAATGGGAAAAGTGCGCCAAGTATACCGAACCCGACAAATGCAAACGGGAACAGGAAACGCTGCATTTCAATAGGAATAGTGTGTTTCGAAATTTCGAGCAGGTTAAAAGTAAGCGCTGATCCTGCAGGAGCCGAATAAAAATATATTCCAAGGATGGCTACAAAAAGCAACGCCGATCCTGCCATAAGCATAAGGGTAAGCTTCATGGCCGAATATTCTTTTGGCCCCGAGCCCCATATCCCAATAAGCAGGTACATCGGAATAACTGCTACCTCGTAAAAGAGGAACATGGTAAACAGGTCGAGTGAAATAAAGAACCCGAAAACCCCCGTGGCAAGCAGTATAAGTGAGATAAAGAATTCGCGGTACAGGAAATCGACCATCCACGAAGCGAAAATACCTGCAAATACTACCACTGCGGTGAGTGCTATCATAGCTACCGAAATACCATCCACGCCAAGTGTGTAGTGGATATTGAGTGTCGGGAACCAGACTGCATCATAATAAAAAAGCATGGCTGCCGTGTTGCCGGCCTGGCGCTCTGTAAGGTACAGGTATACAAGTATGCCTGCCAGAATAAGTTGAAATCCCATGCCAATGGCGCTCACTACACGGGTTTGCTTCATATTGCTTGTAAACAATATGGCGATAACCGTGAGGACAGGTATCAGAACAAATAAGCTGAGTATATTCATTTTTTGTTTTCTTGCGATTTAATTTGTACTCTTTTAATTCTGCTGTGTTTCAATTACCACAGGTAAACAAATATGAGAACAAGGGCTATGGCTCCTGTAACAAAAACATATCCGTACTGCTGAATTCTGCCCGATTGCATGCCTTTAATCGACATTGAAGTATTTTCAACAGTGCGGGCTACCAGGTTCATAAATCCATCCACAATATGCCGGTCGAACCAGGCAACAGGGGCCGAAATATGGGCAAATATTATTTTGCGGGTAACAAAAAGGTAAACTTCATCCATATAGAATTTATGGTATGCCCATTTGTACGATGCACCGAATGCATTTGCCATTTTCGAAGGTAGGTCGGTAGTTTTGCGATACATCAGGGTTGCTATTGCAATTCCCAGTACGCCTATCAGAACTGAAGGTATCGCTACTGACCAGTCGATGTGTGCTTCAAAAGGAAGTCCATCGGAGGTTACAAGTGCATGGAAAGGCAGGAAACCCGAGAACATAGCACCGAAAGCCAGCACCATGAGTGGTATTGTCATTACAAAAGGTGCTTCGTGTGGTGTATGATGGTAGTGTGTTGCCTTGCCCCAGAATATGTTGTAATACAGGCGGAACATATAGAATGCGGTTAAACCGGCAACCAGGAATTCGATGCCAAAAAGTATTTTGTTATGATGCCATGCAGCAACCATAATTTCGTCCTTACTGAAGAAACCGGCGAAAGGTGGTATACCGGCAATGGTAATACATGCAATAAGGAAGGTAATGTGGGTGATGGGGAGATATTTTCGCAACCCGCCCATATCGTTCATATCGTTGCTGTGCACAGCGTGAATCACAGCACCGGCACCAAGGAATAACAACGCCTT
Source organism: uncultured Lentimicrobiaceae bacterium (assembly GCA_964400395.1). Taxonomy (GTDB): domain Bacteria; phylum Bacteroidota; class Bacteroidia; order Bacteroidales; family UBA4417; genus UBA4417. The sequence goes on from CAYNVK010000276.1 coordinate 4,654, forward strand.
AAACATGGCGTGGGTAAACAGGTGGAAATTTGATGCCATAAAACCAAGTCCTTCGTGACCGCCGTACCCCGAAACACCGAGTGCCAGCATCATATAGCCGATCTGCGACATGGTTGAATAGGCAAGCACACGCTTGATATCTGTCTGGGTACAGGCTATGATCGCAGCAAATAAGGAGGAAAATCCACCCACCCAGGCAACCACATTCAGCGCATCAGGTGCTGCCAGCGAGTATACCGGGAACAAACGGGCTACCAGGTAAACACCGGCAACAACCATGGTTGCAGCATGTATGAGGGCCGACACAGGAGTTGGACCTTCCATGGCATCGGGCAACCAGATGTGCAGCGGGAACATGGCCGATTTACCGGCACCGCCCATAAATATAAAGATCATCGACCAGGTGAGTACTGACATGCCCATGAAAGCGGCTCCGCCAACCTGTGTAATTGCAGGCCCGGTCGGGCTTGTAAGTGTCTGGAAATCGAATGTGCCTGTGATAAACGAAAGCATCAGAATACCGATCAGGAAACCCAGGTCGGCAAACCGGGTTACGATAAACGCTTTCTTGGATGCTGCAACTGCGCTTGGCTTTTCGTAATAGAAACCAATGAGCAGGAATGATGACACACCCACAAGCTCCCAGAAAATGTACATCTGGAAAATATTGGTTGCCAGTACCAGCCC
>CAYNVK010000277.1:0-5325 GCA_964400395.1 uncultured Lentimicrobiaceae bacterium
TATGATTTTGCTCACCAACCTGCTTTTCCCGTTTATAATCCTGGCAGGATTTAAAACAGAGCAAAAGCGAGCCGAAGTGCTGTATGCGCTCATCATGCTTACGCAATCGGCACTCATAGGTGTTTTTATGGCTCAAAATGCAGTGTTGTTCTACATATTCTGGGAGTTATCCCTCATACCATTGTACTTTATACTGTTGTTGTGGGGTGGCGAAGGCCGGAGAAATATCACCCTGAAATTTTTCATTTATACCCTGGCTGGAAGCTTACTGCTTTTGTTTGGCCTCATTTACCTGTACCAATTAACACCCGGCGCGCACAGCACTGATTTTTCAGCATTCAGCCAGCTGAATATACCCGGCAGCACACAAATCTGGCTCTTCTGGATCCTGTTTGTTGCTTTCGCGATCAAAATGCCGATGTTCCCGTTTCATACCTGGCAACCTTCAACCTACACCATGGCATCAACACAGGGCGTTATGATACTGGCCGGCATCATGACAAAAATGGGTATTTACGGGGCCTTGCGGTTTATTTTCCCGGTGGTGCCCCTGGGCGTGTTGTACTGGCAGAATACCATAATCGTATTAAGTCTCATAGGCGTAATTTATGCATCGGTAATCGCATTCAGGCAAACCAACCTGAAACGACTGGTTGCTTTTTCGTCGATGGCCCACATATCACTGATGGTAGCTGCCATGTTTGTGCTGAATTACTACGCCCTGCAAGGACTCTTATTCCAGGTCATCAGCCATGGAGTAACTATTGTAGCACTGTTCTACATGGTGTACCTTACCGAAGAAAAAACAGGCACACTCGAACTTCCGGCCCTTGGGGGACTAAAACTGAAGGCGCCCAATATGGCAATCCTTTTACTTTTGGTTGTGCTTGGTTCAATTGCTTTGCCGCTAACGGCAGGTTTTGTAGGCGAATTCCTGATGATTGCCGGACTGTTTCAGCAATCAGCCTGGTTTGCTGTAGCCGGCGGATTAACCATGATACTTGGCGCCGTATATATGCTGTATGCTTACCAGCGGGTTATGCTTGGCGACCAAAACCCTGCCTTTGTGTCAATTACTGATTTGGGTGTAAAGGATTATCTTGTGCTGCTGCCACTGATTGCCATCATCCTGGTACTGGGCGTTTTCCCTCAGCCTATATTTAACCTGGTCGAAATATCAGTAAGCAGTATGCAAAGCCTGCTCCATAGCGGTTCGGCATATTTACCCGTTGTGTACTAAAATAACTTTAACATTATACTGATTAAAAAAAGTAAATGAGCGCACTAATATTATCCACAGTCCTGGGCATAATTCTTTTGTACCTTGGATTGACAAAGAAAAAGTCCATCCTGGCTCCTGTTGCCATTGCAGGATTGCTGGGTACATTATATCTCACCATTGGCGGCTGGGGCCTGGAGGCAACGTATTTCCACGATATGGTATTGTTCGATAATTTTTCGATTGCCTTTAATGCGTCGATGATTATCATCACGGTTCTGATCTTCTTTTTTGGCATCGACTATTATAAGATGATGGAATTGCATGTGGCTGAGCAATATGCACTGATGATATTTGCGCTTGTAGGAGCATTCCTGATGACTTCCTTTTCGAACCTTATTATGTTATTCCTGGGTATCGAAATCTTATCGATACCACTTTATGTTTTGGCTGGTGGCAAAAAATCATCGTACCGATCCAACGAAGCTTCCTTTAAATATTTTATGTTGGGATCCTTTGCCACAACAATTTTCCTGTTCGGTATAGCGCTGGTGTATGGCGCTTCCGCAACCTTTTACCTTCCCGAAATAAAAGCCTATATTGCCCAGTTTAACGGCAACCTGCCGCCCATGTTGCTGGTAGGTTTACTGTTTATCGTGATCGGGGTTGCCTTTAAAGTGGCTGTAGCACCTTTCCATTTCTGGAGTCCTGATGTATACGAAGGCTCTCCTACCCTGATTACTGCATTTATGGCAACCGTGGTTAAAACAGCAGGGTTTGCCGCCTTTTACAGGCTGTTAACCATAGGACTTTTGCCTATGCCGGTACCCATTGAGAAAGCGCTCTGGGTAATGACCGGTCTCTCGCTGCTTATCGGCAACCTGGCAGCACTCAGGCAATTAAATTTCAAGCGGCTGTTTGCCTACTCATCCATTGCACACAGTGGTTTTATCATGCTGGCCATGCTTTCGCAGAATGAGCATTCGGCACAGGTACTTTTGTACTACACTTTTGTGTACTCGCTTGCAACCATCCCCATGTTTATCATCTTTATACTGGTGAAACGTGAATCGAACGGACAGGAAAGCCTCACAGCTTTCAGGGGTTTGTACAAGGAAAGGCCCTGGATAGCCGTTTCGGCAGCCGTTTTGCTGATGTCGCTGGCCGGCATCCCACCCATGGCAGGCTTTATGGCAAAGTACCAGGTTTTTGTGCTGTCAATCGGTAACGGGTATTTGTTTATCTCATTGTTTGCTATACTGATGGCTGTTGTTGGCGTATACTATTATTTCTTTGTGGTGCGCGAAATATTTACCGAGGGCGAACATCAAAAGCCAATAATTGTAACGTCCCTGAATGCTGCATTGATCATTGTGTGCGCCTTAGCCGTAATTGGATTAGGAATTGCCGGGTGGAATATCCCCATATAAAACAATACCGGGACGGCTGGCACCATCCCGGTAATAACAAGCTAAATCGCGGCCAGGGTATTCCGGGCATGTGATTCCCGGCTTTACACCCTTTCTATTTCTTCAGGATAAAATCCGAAATGCCTTTTACCAGTTCATCTGAAATTGGCACTTCCGGATTGCCATAAGCAGCCATATTTGCCTGCCTGTCGCCGATTACAATCCGGAAAATATGGTTCATATTTTCAATGAGCATGATATTGGCTATGGGATTAGCTGCCGCCAGCAGTTTTGCATCTTCAACAGATACCTGTATATCATTTGTACCCTGCACAATGAGTGTGGGGATAGTGAGCTTTTTGATTTCGAGCGCCGGGTCGTATTTAAACCAGGAAATCATATATGGCTGAACGATGGGGCGGAAAAGTGAATATAGCATGGCAGGAGCATCAGCAACCGTTTTGCCGGCTTTTAAACTATCGATGATCGGGAACGAAACTTCCTGAATTTCCTTTGGCTGAGCGCCAAGTTGCTGCTTCAGCACTTTATCGGCCGAACGGCCGGCACCGGCAACCGAAACAAACTTATCGGCTTTGCCAGCTGCTATCATTCCAATCAAGGAGCCTTCGCTGTGGCCAATCACGATAACCTGAGTAAAGCGCTTATCCTTTTTCAGCAATGAAATCCACCCGGCAGCATCGGCAATATAATCATCAAACCTCAGGTCAGCTTCACTTTTCCCGGCATCCTTGCTTTCGGCAATGCCCCGTTTGTCGTACCTCAGCGATGCAATGCCTCTTTTAGCCAATTCCAAGGAAAGGATTTTGAGCGAATTGTTTTTCATTTTTACGTTGTTGCCATCGCGGTCGGTGGGACCCGAGCCGGCAATAATCAGCGCTACAGGCCATTGGTTTCCAGTAAGCGGTGTGGTAAGTGTTCCGTAAATGGTAACGCTTGTAGTTTGCAGGTTTACTTTGGTTTCCACGAAAGTGGTGTCGATGCTTGCAAATAAACTTACGGATAACAGTGCCAGCACCGGCAGTAATAAAAGTGATTTTAACGAGTTCATCTGTACTTTCTGTTTATGTTCTTATTTATCAATCCCATTTTTTTCTTTCTGGTATTCGATGTACGAATAAACTACCGGAATGGCTGCCATCAGAAAAACCAGGGTGCCAAAAACGATCAGAAATATATGATTGCTGTGTATCAGGAAAGCAAGTATGGCAATCAGCGTACCTCCAACTATCCATAACCTGCCACCCAGCCGGTGTGTTTTTTTCCACACAGTTTCACTTTCAAGGGTCCAGGGCGTGCGGAAACCTATAAAATAATTGGGCCGTACCGTTTGAAAATAATTGGCAAGTATGGCAAATACACCGCCGATGAGGGCAAAAAGGATATTGGGATTTTTGATGCTGCCAGCATTGGTAACATACAACAGGTAGGTGCCAAGCACTGCAAAGAAGATGGTGAGCGTAAAACGAAAGCTGTTATACTTATCGCCCATCAGTTCAATCTTTCTCTTGGGATCGATGGCCGGGATAATATACATAAAGAAATAAATTCCGATGCCCAGCCCTGTTGGTATAAAGAGGAGCAGAATTTTCGATGACCAGTCGTTGGGTTCGCCATCCATGCCGAAGTGGGTTGGAACCTGCTCGGGCAGATGATTCCAAATGCTGGCCAGGTAAATATAGGGCATAACAATGAAGGCCCACAAAATTGCTTGTTTCAGGTATTTGTTCATGATTCTATTTTTTAAGAGTAAGTATGTATTGAAGTAAATCGTCGATAATGGTTGTGTTGATGGAATAGAGCACAAACTGGCCTTTTTTCACGGTAGTTACAAGCCCCGCCCGTTTCAGCTTGTCGAGGTGATGCGAAATGCTGGGCGCGGTCATCTCGAAGCGGGCAGCAATGTCGCCGGCGGTCATATCGCCGCTGCGGAGCATTTTCAGTATTTCCCTGCGCGCCGGGTCGTTAAGCGCTTTAAAAACATCGTTCATGTTCAGTGGCTAAAATAAATTGTTTTAATATTTAGACAAATGTCTAATTATTTAATTACTTCACAAAATATTTTTAAAAAAATTTTCAGATTTATTGCATAGCGGTGCAGGAATGGTTAGGAAAAGCCATTAAACGCAGTTAAGCATAGTAACGCCTGTTGATGGATGTGAACTGGTTTTTACTTTTTATACCGGTAATGGCCTATAATTTTAAATTCGAAAAGGCAATCGGCCAGCACCTGTCCGCCCCCGATATTGTGCACAATGAGGTATCGCTTTTTATCGGCTGATTTGCGGTTTACAACCATCCCGATATGGGTAATTCCGCCACCCAGGTCCCAGCAAACGATATCGCCGGGCAAATAGTCGGCCGGGTTTGTGGTGATGGATTTGGCATTCCCTTTCCGATTGAAAAAAGTCATCAGGTTTAAAACCCTGCGGTGATCGATATTGCTGTCGGTATGCTGCATCCCCCATTTGGCCAGGTATTTATTAAAGTGAGCCTGCATATCCTCATGCACCTCCTTTTGCAGGTCGATGCCCAGTTTACGGTAGGCGCGAATAATTACATCGGTGCATACACCGCGGTCGGCCGGCACATCGCCATTAGGATATTTGATTTTGAAATACGAAGGATCATATTTAACCTTTTGCCGGGTTAGCAGCATTGCAGAGTCAGCCAGCCTGG
>CAYNVK010000278.1:0-5319 GCA_964400395.1 uncultured Lentimicrobiaceae bacterium
TGTCCCACGTTACCGGGCACCCCGATCACTGAAATGTTTTTTGTTCCGGCACTCAACGAATTCCCAACCCAGTTTAATTCGCCAAATGTTTTCTTTTGACCATATTCCCGCAGAAAGCGCCCGGCTTCCTGCCGCGGGTCCTGGAGATAATACTGGTCGGCATCCCAGTAAATTTCAGCCTTTCCGGCTTCCTGCAGATGCTTAAACAGTTTTTCTTCAGCAGCCGTTAACGCGTTAAAGCCCGCAAATACAATGCGATCCCATTCATCGAATGATTTTGCTTCGATCTGTTGCAGCAAAACATCAAATGCCAGCCCGAAATAACCCTGCCCAAGCTCTACAAGTCCTTCCCTGAATATTTTGTAACAAGGTGCCAGCGAATTATAAAACCTGAGGTAATCCTGTTCAAACGCGGTAAGAGGCTTTCCATCAGGATTCCACGATTTCAATGCTTTGATTTCATCCAGGTAACTGAACACCTTTTCGCCGTCAGCCAGGTACTGGTCTATTTCGTCGAAATCGGCCAGCAGCATATTGCCCCAGGAGATAAAATCAGAAAACGGTTGTGCTTTTTCCTTTTCGAGCGATTTATAAACTTTGTAAAGCCTGGCTGTTAAATCCAGGGGATCGCTGAGGGTAAGCCCTGATTTGAGTACCACAAAATCCTCGAGTGCAAATATATCGGGCAACCATATCGGCTTTTCGATGATCCGTGAAACATATTGCTTAAAGAACATGCTTGCCCTGCGACTGGGGAAAACCAGGCATAAACGGCTGAAGTTCTCGCCATGCGTGGCATACAGGTGCTTTGCCAGTTTATCGAGGAAAGGTTCCATGGGTAATTTTTACATTCTAAATATATGTGGTCCTATGCGGGCTGAGGCAAACCTGTTCATTTTCAGGGCGTATTTTTGTTGGTTTCCTTAAATTTTTCGAGGATTTGCTGTGCCTTGCGTAAATCTTCTGGTTTGCCCATGTCGGCCCAGTTGCGGGCATCGTGATTAAACCCGCTTATCTTCTGTTGGTTTCCAAGTTGGAGATAGGTATCCACGATGGAGAATTTCCCGGTATTACTTATCAGGCTGAATATACGGGGATCAATGATATGAATGCCGCTAAAGGCAAATGGCTTCAAGTTTTGATGAGGCTCACGGATGATTTTAACTTCACCGGTTTTAATATTTTCCCAACCCGACAATTGCATAGTGTCATCAAAAAGAAAATAACGCGATGTTTCCCTTTCGCTTACAGCCAGGGTAACCAGCGATTGGGTTTGCGTATGAAACCGGAGCATTTCCTGGTAATCGATGTCGCTCATTACATCCACATTCTGCACCAGGAAGGGTTGCTGATCATCAAAAAACCAGGCAGCTTTTTTTAAACCGCCGCCCGTGTCGAGTAACAAATCCTCTTCGTGCGAGATGGCTATATCGAGACCAAAATTATGGTTCCGGTCCAGGAAATCAACAACCTGGCCCGCAAAATGATGCACATTGATAATTATCCGGCTGAATCCGTTCTGCTTCAGGTGGTTTAACAACAGTTCGAGCATTGGAACACCCCCTACCGGCACCAATGCCTTGGGCATGGTTTCGGTATAGGGCTTAAGCCTGGTACCAAATCCGGCGGCAAAAATCATTGCCTTCATAACTTGTCGGGATTGTTTTTGTAGTAATTGCGGATCAGTACCTTTTTAAGCTCGCGGTGTATAATAAGTTCGGTTATCACTTCAGGCAACGACCATTCGGGATGCAATGTGCTGGATTCCATAATTTTATTCTCACCCAGGTCGACCTGGTAAAGCAGGGACGAAAGCCGGTGCGGATCGATTTCGAGCATGTGAGCCACGTATGCCGTAAGCTGCACGAACATTTCCTCGTAAGCCATTTGAGTATCACCCGTAAATTCCACATCCATTCCAAACATGGTAAAGTCCTTCTTCACCTGGGCAACGGTTTGGCGGATTATTTCTGTTTCGGCTTTATAACGCTCAATATCAAACGATTCCAAGATATTTTATAATTTTTCGGGTTTACAAACGTATTTTTCTTTATTTACTTTTTTACCACACCTGGCACATTCAAATTTAGGATCAGCTTGTTTTTTAGCACGTTTTGCGGCATCTTTGGTTTTGCACATTGTTTTCGACATACAACTAATATTTTAAATATCATTCGAATGTTACAACATGCAGCTAAAGCTGAAGTTCAATTTATTACAAGGTTTATTGCCTGAACCTGAAAGTTTTCATTTCCTGGTGATGGAGGATGACTTTTATTGAATATTTTTCCTCGAGATAAGCTGCAAGCCTGCTGGCACAAAATACCGAGCGATGCTGCCCCCCGGTACATCCAAAATTTACCTGCAGGTTGCTAAAGCCCCTTCGCCTGTATTCAATCACACTTTGATCGACAATTTTATACACATTCTGTAAAAATTTAGCTACAGCCGGTTCACGATCCAGGTACTGGATCACAGGCTCATCGATACCGGTAAATTTTTTATAATGATCGTAACGTCCGGGGTTGGGCAGTGCGCGGCAGTCGAACACAAAACCTCCGCCGTTGCCCGAATAATCGGGTGGAGGGCCGTTTTTAAACGAAAAACTGTTTATGCTCACATTCAGCGTGCCGGCCTCGGATACTTCGGGTAACAGGATTTCGGTTTTTGCAATTTCATGTAAGGCCTTCATCAACTCGGGCATTTCAATTTTAAACTGCACATTTTCAAGCAGCCATCGCAGGTTTTCGACTGCAAAGGGTATGCTTTGGAGGAAATGTGCCCTGCGCTCGAAATAACCTCTGAAACCGTATGCGCCCATAACCTGCAGCAGGCGAATCAGCACAAAACCGTAGTAATCGTCAATAAACTTTGCTTCATCTATCTGGATATAATTTTTCAGATTGAACAGGTACCAATGCAGCATTTCTTCCCTGAAGGAATAGGGCAACGAGGCTTTAACCTGGAAAAGCAGCGAAGCCAGGTCGTATTGCAGCGGGCCCCGCCTGCCTCCCTGGTAATCGATAAACCAGGGTTTATCCTCGTGTATCATTATATTTCGCGCCTGGAAATCGCGGTACATAAAGTAGCTGCTACCATTCTGAAGCAGGTAAGCCACCAGTGTTTCGAAATCATCTTCGAGGGCGGCTTCGTTAAAAGGAACCTTCAGCAGCCGGAGGAAATAGTACTTAAAGTAGTTGAGGTCCCAACGCATGGATCGCGCATCGAATTCGCAGGTGGGATAGCACACTGAAAAATCGAGCTCTTTACAGGCTTCTACCTGGAAACGCGGCAACTCAGCTATTGCCTGTTTATAAAGTGCAAGGGTTTCGCCGGAAGGAAATCCGTTTTGGCGATTCTTTTCCAGGTGATCGAGCAGCGAAGTTTCGCCCAAATCGCCCACCAGGTAGCAATCGTTGTCGAGATCGGCAGCATATATTTCGGGTACGTGCAATCCTAACTGCCTGAAATGAGTCGTGAACGAAATAAAGGCCCTGGTTTCATTTTTATCGGGACTATACACCCCGATGGCATGCTTATCGGATCCGGTAAGCCTGAAATATTCGCGGTACGATCCGGCCTGGGGCAAGGCTACAATTTCGATGCCCGGCTCTGGCGACCACTGGAAAAACAACTTACGAAGAATGTCGGTATAATCAGATTTATCCACAGTACTTGATGAAGAAAATAATGAATACGGCTTGTACTGCAAATTTACGGTTTTAGTCCGAAAATCTGAATTAATATTTAACAACAGGGGTTGTACTTTGTTAAAGATGTTATATTTGCCCGACTGCAAACCGACACATAAAACACACATATATGGAAAGCACAAAAGCATTGGAAATCCTGAAAACTGCTATATTGCTCGAAAAGAGAGGAAAAGCCTTTTACGAGAAAATGGCGGAGCAAACCCAAAGTCCCGAAGCACGAAAGATTTTTACTACCATGGCCGAAGAAGAGAAGGCCCATGTTGAATTTCTTTCGGTACAATTTGCACACTTTGTAAAAGAAGGTAAATTCACCAAACCCGAACAGCACAATGGCGACACGGAGGATATTTCGCACGAAATCCTCAGCCCGCAGCTGGTAAAGGAAATTTCGGCTGCCAGTTTCGAAGCCGCTGCCATTTCGGCCGCCATGGATTTTGAAACACGTGCCGTTGAACTGTACTCTAAACGCGCCGCCGAAGCTGTAGATCCCAACGAAAAAGAAATGTACCGCTGGCTGGCAGACTGGGAAAGCGGACATCATAAAATTTTGTACGACCTCAATGAGGCCCTCAAGGAAACCATTTGGTACGATAACCAGTTCTGGCCGTTCTAAACCCAAATACAATGCATCGAAAAAGCGCAGTAAGTATTGACTTGCTGCGCTTTTCTTATTGGTTAAGGTATACGTATTAATGCCAGCGCTGACAAGCGTCAGAAAACAGGATACGCGCTGATCAGTTTTTTGAAAGTAGTTGTACTTTTTCAGTCTACAAATGTTTCCCTGATAACGTCCTTACAGTTCTTGATTTCGGACTTTGTCAGTTTGCCCAGCACCTTCAGAATCCTGATTTTGTCAACCGTTCGGATTTGGTCGATAACAATCATACCTTTCCTGCCATCATGCTCTACCGCTACTCTGGTTGGATATCTTTTCAGGTTTGTTGTCATTGGAGCCAGAACAATCGTATTCAGATACTTATTCATCTCATTTGGCGAAAGAATAACACACGGTCTGGTCTTCTTTATTTCACTACCCAAAGTCGGGTCGAGGTCGACTAAAACTATCGAATACTGCATTATTTCCATTCTTCGAAAGTTTCATTGTCAAACACATCGTTTACTAATAATTGGTCATCGTTTTCCAAATGCATTTTTTGGAATGCCGCTTCCCAATTCTTTCTTGGACTTTCGATGGGTTTAAGAATAATTCTCCCCTTCTCCAGAATGATTTCAACCCTATCGTTGATATTATATTTCTCAAGAATTGACTTACTCAATCTAAGACCTCTCGAATTTCCGATTTTGATAATAGATGTTTCCATGTTGCAACCTGAATTGTAACTACAAAGTTATTACATATTTGTCAACTATCCAAATGCTGAGATTTTTCTCAAGAATTAGGCTGATAGTTGGGAGCATCGCTATGCCTTAGATGCAAAGCATAGTCAATTTAAATATTATACATTTTTCATTGCTATATTTTTTTCTGATATATCAACACAATGTAAGAGTTGCCTTATTTAAAGCTAACACTGGTATGCGTGAATAAGCTGAGCATACCATGGTATGGCACATGATTTAGCCGGATTTAATTTATTCTTGCTAC
>CAYNVK010000279.1:0-5309 GCA_964400395.1 uncultured Lentimicrobiaceae bacterium
TCGCAGGTGCAGTCGCCAAAGGCCTTGTCGATAATTTTTGCCTGTCGCAACACATGTAGTTTTGGCGACCCGGTAGCGGGGCTGCCGCTTTCGGGGCGGGCAACCAGCAACAGTTTTACACCCTTAAAGTGCCTGAGTACAAACGACCATGCGCCCATATTTGCCGGCTCTTCCTGTACCCATGCAAAGGTAGTTGCGTTGGGATATCTTTTAATTATTTCGTGCAACTGCAGCAACGGGAACGGATAAAGCTGTTCAACACGCACAAAAGCAATATTGTTGTGTCCGCGATTTCGCCGTTCGGCCACCAGGTCGTAATAAACCTTGCCGTTGCAGAAGTTTACACGTGTAACTTCCGATGGGTTCGCCGTATCATCGTCAATAACTTCCTCGAAACTGCCTTTGGATAAAGCAGCCACCGGCGAAATGCACTCGGGATGCCTGAGCAAGCTCTTGGGCGTGAAAACCACCAGGGGCTTACGGAAGTCGCGGTGTACCTGCCTGCGCAACAAGTGGAAGAAATTGGCCGGCGTGGTGCAGTTGGCAACCTGAATGTTGTTTTCGGCGCACTGCTGCAAGAAACGTTCCATGCGTGCGCTCGAGTGCTCAGGGCCCTGTCCTTCGTAACCATGGGGTAGCAACAGCACCAGCGAGTTCATCACCCGCCACTTTTCTTCGGCACTCACCAGGTACTGGTCAATTACTATCTGGGCACCGTTCATAAAATCGCCAAACTGTGCCTCCCAAATGGTGAGCGAGAAAGGTGAGGCCAGCGAGTAGCCATATTCGAAACCAAGTACTCCGTACTCCGATAGCGGGGAGTTGTAAATATAAAAGGGAGCCTGGCTATCGCTGATGTTCTGCAGCGGGGTATATTTTTCTTCCGAATCCTCCATGGTGAGCACGGCATGGCGGTGCGAAAACGTACCACGTTCCGAATCCTGTCCGCTTACCCTTACAGGTATTCCTTCCTGCAGCAACGATGCATACGCCAGCATTTCGCCCATGGCCCAATCGACAGTACCGTGTTCAACGAACATGGTTTTGCGCTCTTCCGTCAGGCGGACCAGTTTCTTGAAAAAAGGCTTGCCATGGGGTAAGGTGGTAATTTTCTGAGTGAGCCCGAGCAACTGGTCGAAAGACACGCTGGTATCAACCGGTTTCAGGAAATCCTCATCGGTAGCCGGGTGCAGGTTGTGCCACGAATCCTCCAAAAAAGTGATCACACGCGCTTTTTCATCCTCCTTCGATTCGAGCAGTTCCTGTTCCAGTTCATCAAGGAAACTTTTTTCGATAGCTGCGGCTTCCTCGGCGGTAATGGCGCCTTGTTCAAGCAGTTTGTTAATGTAGATTACCCTGGGATCATCGTGTTTTTCAATAATCTTGTACAGGATGGGTTGCGTAAAACGGGGTTCGTCGCCCTCGTTGTGGCCATATTTGCGATAACCCAGCAAATCGATAAACACATCGCGGTGAAAGCGCTGCCTGTATTCAACCGCCAGTTCAACGGTATACACCACGGCTTCAACATCGTCAGCATTTACATGAAATATGGGACACTGCGTGGTTTTGGCCACATCAGTGCAATATACCGAACTGCGTGCATCCAGGTAATTGGTGGTAAATCCAATCTGGTTGTTCACCACAAGGTGGATTGTTCCCCCGGTGGTATAGCCTTTTAGTTCCGACATCTGCAATGTTTCGTACACCACACCCTGGCCTGCAATGGAGGCATCGCCGTGGATAACGATAGGTATGATGTGGTGATTTTCGCCCTGGTATTCCACATCTATTTTACTGCGGGTAATGCCTTCAACTACGGGACCCACGGTTTCGAGGTGCGACGGATTGGGCGCCAGCGAAAGTTGCAGTGTTTTTCCATCGCTGGTAGTTCGTTCCGACGAGAATCCAAGGTGATATTTTACATCGCCCAGCATCGATTCATCTTCGAGTAGTTTACCCTCAAATTCGTTGAAAATATCCTGGTACGCTTTACCCAGCGTATTGGCAAGCACATTGAGCCTGCCACGGTGCGGCATCCCGATAATAAATTCGCCAATGCCTGTTTCGGCACCTTTGTTAATAATGGCATCCAGTGCCGGTATCAGGGCTTCGCATCCTTCGAGCGAAAAACGCTTCTGCCCGATGTATTTTTTATGAAGAAATTTTTCAAAAAGTACGGCCTTGCTTAGTTGCTTCAGGATATGCAGTTTCTTTTCGCGGCCGAAAACAGGCTCGTTGCGGGTATGTTCCATCCGTGCCATGAGCCACTCATGAATTTCGGGCCGGCGGATGTAAGCATATTCAACGCCTATGCTTTGGCAATAGGTTTTTTCGAGATGCTCAATAATGGCATTGAGGGTGGCATCGCCGATCCCGATTTCGCCGCCGGCCTTAAAAACCACTTCGCGGTCGGGCTCAGTAAGACCGAAGTTGTCGATATGAAGGGTAGGGGAGTAAGTGCGGCGTGTACGTACCGGGTTTGTTTTGGTAAATAAATGCCCGCGTTTGCGATATTCATTAATCAGGTCGATGACCTTAAATTCGTCGGGTTTCATATCCGATTGCGGTACTATTTTTCCGCTGAACTCGAAACCCTGGAAAAATCTGCGCCAGCCTATATCAATACTTTCAGGATCCTGTTTGTACTGCCGGTATAATTCTTCAATTGCATCACTGCCGGCATTACTCAGAAAGGACAACTCATCCATAAATGTTTTTTATCAGAAACGTTTTCAAATTGGTTATGTTCAGTCAAAATTAGCAAAATATTAACACAAAGATCAGTATTTCGAAGATAAAGCACAAATTGAAGTTTTGGCTGAATCCCGGATTTATTTTTGTCTTTAGTGGCCGCTTAAAGAAGGGCTGTCATATCTTTACTTTTGTTACCTTTGTAAGTAGTATAATGTCGAATGGCAACTGGCTCAAGGGATGTGTTTTTTTGATTCCTTACGGCCTGATATCCGCCGGGTGCCGATGGTTTAAAATTGCGAAACTTATCGAATATGCGTAAAAGTAATGTACTCGTGTTGGCGTTTCTTTTAATATGCGGTTGCTGTGTGGCCCAAAAAAAGGAATTTGTAACCGTGAAGGCCGGCACACGTTTGCTGGATGTGGTTCCATTTGCCGACAGGTATCGTTTCCCGGGTTTTATAAAAGGTAAAGTTTATTACAAGTCGGGCACATTTTCCGATGCCAGGCTGAATTACAACCTGCTGTCGGGCGAAATGGAATACCTGCAGGCAGCGGATACGCTTTCCATTGCCAATCCCGACGATATACGGATGATTGTTTTGGCAGCGGATACTTTTTTTGTTGACAAGGGATATCTCGAATTAATGATGGATGGCAAAGTACAGGTTGGACTCAAAAATTTTTACCAGTTGAAGGATGTGCTGAAAAAGGACAGCTATGGGGCTGCCAGTTCGGCCTCCGCCACCGAATCGTATGGATCGCTGCAAACACAGGGGCAGGCAGTGAAACTTATTTCGAGCGAGGACCGTGTTTTTGAAAAGGTGTTTAAATATTACCTTGCCACACCCGGAAGCGGGTTTGTGCTTTTTAATAAAAAGAAGGTGATGCAGCTTTTCCCGCAGCAGGAAGCGATGATAAAGGATTATCTTAAAAAGAATAAAACCGACTTTGATTCAGGTGACGATCTGCTGCGGTTTGCGGCATTTTTGCAGACCTTGTAATTTGCCTTTATAAAACAAAAAAGCCTGTTCCGGAGAGCAGGCTTTTTTTTGAATTCCGCTTTTATCTGGTAATATTATGCCGGAGAAATTGCTTCTACAGGACAAACATCAGCGCAGGAACCACAATCGGTACAAATATCAGCGTCGATTTTGTAAATATCACCTTCAGAGATAGCTTCAACCGGACACTCGTCAATGCAAGTTCCGCAAGCGGTGCAGTCGTCAGAAATAACGTAAGCCATTTTTTTTAGTTTTAAAATTGAGATGCAAATATAAGTAGTATTCTTTATATCATCGAAATTAAAAAAATATTAGCCGGTTTTTACCCGCGAAAATTAGCCCTTAAAGTGCTTTTCGCTGGAATCTATAATTTTCAATATGATGTTAATGTATAGATTTACAGATAAATATGATTTTGCTGAAAATCCTTTTTAGAATTCATATAAATAAGATTTTAAACCAATGCGTTATTAAAAACTTATACCTTTGCAGCGTTATTCACTCAAAAAAAACATAAGTATGAGCGACCAAGCAAACTTCATCGAGAAAGAAGATGTAGTTGTAAAATTCTGTGGCGATTCGGGCGACGGTATGCAGCTGGCAGGTACACTTTTTAGTGATGCTGCAGCGCTACAGGGCCTCGACCTGGCTACATTCCCCGATTATCCTGCCGAAATCCGTGCCCCGCACAACACCGTAGCCGGTGTTTCTGGGTTCCAGGTGCACGTGGGCAGAAAAAAAATTGATACTTCAGGTGATTTTGTCGATATTCTTGTTGCCATGAACCCGGCTTCTCTGAAATCGAACCTGAAATGGACACGCCCGGGAGCTACTATTATTGTGGATGCCGATGCTTTCGACGAAGCTGCCTGCAAAAAAGCAGGGTACGAAACCAGCCCGCTCGAAGACGACAGCCTGAATGGCTACAACCTGGTGAAAGCCCCGGTAACCATGCTTACCCGCAATGCACTGCAATCTTTGGGTATCGATAATAAAAATGCTGACCGTACCCGTAACGTTTTTACGCTGGGTATTATTTATCATATCTTCAGCTGGAGCCTCGATTCAACAGTTAGCTATTTCAAAACCAAGTTCAAGAAGAAACCTGAAATGATTGAGGCCAATAAACTGGTTCTCGAAACAGGCTACAGCTACGCCGATACCGTTGAAACACTGGCTTCGTCGTACCATATTTCAAAAGCAAAAATGCCGGCCGGCCGCTACCGTAATATAACCGGTAACGTGGCTACAGCCTGGGGTTTCCTGGCTGCCGCCGAACGCTCAGGCCGGCCGTTGTTCCTGGGCTCGTATCCTATTACCCCGGCCACCGAAATCCTGATCGAACTTGCTAAATATAAATCACTGGGTGCAAAAGTTTTCCAGGCCGAAGACGAAATTGCCGGTATCTGCTCCGCCATAGGCGCAAGCTATACCGGTTCGCTGGCACTCACCACCACTTCGGGCCCCGGCCTTTCGCTTAAGAGCGAAGCCATCGGGCTTGCGGTAATGACTGAACTTCCCCTGGTTATTGTTAACGTTCAGCGCGGCGGACCTTCAACCGGTTTGCCAACCGAAAGCGAGCAGAGCGACCTCATGCAGGCCTTGTTCGGA
>CAYNVK010000280.1:0-5299 GCA_964400395.1 uncultured Lentimicrobiaceae bacterium
TCATAGCTTCCAGTACCAGCGTTTTTGTATCCATATAATTTACAACTTGTGTTTTGGTTATGGCTGCAAAACTATACCGGAAAGGTGTATATGCTATTAAGCTGGATTAAGAAATTACATTTATAGCTTCTTTTTACGCAGTTCGCTCAGGTATTCTGGGCTAAGCCCAAGATAAGAAGCAATCATATATTGGGGTACCCGCTGCATAAAGTCGGGGAATGAGGTGCTGAAATGAACGTAAAATTCTTCTTTCGACATTTCGTATAATAATTTAGATCTATGCTGTGTCCCGGCTACATCCTTTTGCAGCATTCTTCTGAAATACTTTTCTGTCTGCGGTAGTTCAACAACTAAATGATCAAGATTTTCTTTATTGATTGAAACAATGCTACATGCTTCGATTGCCTGAATATAATATTGGGAAGGTGTATTATTTATCAAACTCTGGTAGTCCGAAATCCACCAGCCATCCAAAGCGAACTGGGTAATCTGCTCCACGCCTTTTTTATTGATAAAGTACATCCTCAAACACCCTTTTTCAACAAAGTACATCGATTTACAAACCTTGCTTTCCTCCAGCAAATATTCCTTCTTTTTAAGCTGCTGTTTTTCAACATATTTGTTAAATATCAGCGCCTCACTTTCACTTAAAGTGATATGCTTTCGCAGATGTTGAAGTATATCTATTTGCATGTTACATTTTTAAGCATGGTTATAACAACGTAAATTTCGTTTAGATACGTATTGATTTATCAATACTAAATGCATGCCATACTTTAACCGGCTCTGTTTTAAAATCTTAACATTACCGGAATCAGAATCATTATAAAGTTCCTGACCTGACTCTGCTCAATGATTCAGGAGTCATTAAAAGATAGGAAGCGATGTGGTTAATAGATGCTCTTTTAGCTGCTTCCGGAAAATCCTTTAAAAACCGGTTATACCGTTCCCTTGCCGTTTCAAATCGCCACGAATCAGCTTTTTCCTGCGACATAATGAGAACAAACTCAAAAAGTTTCCTCAGATAAATGCTGAATACTTTATGCTTTTCTGTTAGCTGGATCAAATCCTGGTAAGGTGTAAGGTAAACCACACTTTTTTCAAGCGCTTCAATAATGAGTTCGGATGGTTGCTTTAGGAACAAACTCCGGGTACACATCATTCCCTGCCCTTCGCTGGCAAAATGTTCGGTTACATCCCGCCCGTTTTTGTAATAAAATTCCCTCAATAAGCCGGTTTCAACCAGGTAAAAACCTCTGGAAATTTCACCCAGCTCAATCAGTTTTTCTCCTTTTTTGAGTTCAATTCTTTGTTGTATTGATACAAACAGGTTCAGTTCTTCTTCGGTAAGACTTACAAATTGATCTGTTTGCTTTTTGGCAACTATACGGGATATTTCCATATCAGTGATAAATAACGAATCAAAAGTAGGTTGAAATAGATCAATAACAAATTTTTAAACTACCTGATTTTCTGATCTACATCAATGCTGAACACCTCAGTCCCTTATATCTTTGGATCCCTAAAAATTACCATCTGTAAGAATAATAATGATCCTGTATGTTTCCTCAAGTCTAATTTAACCGGTACTAAAATGAAAACAATAAAATTAATTTCTGCCCTTATTACCATGTTCACGATTTCTGTTTTTCCATCAAAAGTAAATGCACAAAACCTGCCTCAACTGGGTAAAAACTCAATTGAAGAAGTAATAAATGCCATGACTCTTGAAGAAAAAGCGCACATCCTAAACGGAACTGGCATGGCCAGCATGAACAGCACTAATTCCGGTGCGGTTGGCGAAACACAAGTGCTTGTGCCGGGAGCCGCCGGAACAACGTATCCGATCAAACGGCTTGGCATCCCCGGAATAGTTCTTGCAGATGGGCCGGCCGGATTACGAATTTCGCCAAAAAGAGAAGGAGATGTGAACACATACTATTGCACAGGTTTCCCTGTAGGTTCGTTGCTTGCATCCACCTGGAACACCGAACTGGTTCAGAAAGTTGGAACGGCAATGGGCAATGAGGTTCTTGAATATGGGGTCGATGTACTTTTAGGACCGGGAATGAATATTCACCGTAATCCCTTGTGCGGCCGCAACTTCGAATACTATTCCGAAGATCCGGTTGTTACCGGGAAAATTGCAGCGGCTATGGTTAAAGGTATCCAAACCAATGGTGTTGGCGTTTCCATTAAACATTTTGCTGCCAACAACCAGGAGACAAACCGGATGAATAACGATGCACGGGTGAGCCCCAGGGCCATGCGCGAAATCTATTTAAAAGGTTTCGAAATTGCGGTTAAGGAGGCAAACCCATGGACCATAATGACTTCCTACAACTATATTAATGGTTCTTATACTTCCGAAAATAAGGAATTACTTACCGATATATTACGGAATGAATGGGGTTTTAAAGGTCTCGTTATGACGGATTGGCTTGCCGGGAAACACGCTGTAACGCAAATTGAAGCCGGTAACGATCTCTTACAACCAGGTCAGGCTAACCAATACGAAGAGCTGTTAGCTGCCATGAAAAGCGGAAAATTAGCGATGGAAGATGTTGATATTTGTGTGAAAAGGATACTTGAACTTGTACTTCGTTCGCCCCGGTTTAATGGATTTAAATATTCCAACAAACCTGATTTACCAGCCCATGCAGCAGTTACACGACAATCAGCAGCCGAAGGCATGGTGCTTTTAAAAAACGATGGTGCGGTTCTCCCCTTACCTGCTACAACTAAAAAAGTGGCTGCATTTGGTATAACCTCCTACGATTTTATTGCGGGTGGAACCGGATCAGGGGATGTGAATAAAGCATATACCGTTTCTTTAATTGATGGATTGAAAAATGCAGGATACCTGGCTGACAAATCTGTGGTCAGCTCCTACGTTAATTATATGAATGAAGAAAAAGCCAAACAGCCCAAGGATGATAACCCTTTTGCTCAGTTCATGCCGAAAAAACGTATTGGCGAATTTGTACCTTCAGCCGAAATGCTTGCAAAAGCTGTTAAGTCGGATGATGTGGCACTTATCACAATCGGAAGAACATCCGGCGAATTTTTCGACCGAAAAGTTGATGGTGATTTTAATCTTACCGAAAATGAGCAGGGACTAATAACGGCTGTTTGCGAGGCATTTCATAAGGCAGGCAAGAAAGTTATTGTCATCCTGAATATAGGTGGAGTTATTGAAACCGCAAGCTGGAAATCAAAACCAGATGCTATCCTGCTTGCAGGCCAGGCCGGACAGGAAGGTGGTAATTCGGTAGCCGATGCATTAAGCGGGAAAGTTAATCCATCCGGGAAATTAACCGATACGTATCCTGTTCGTTTCGAGGATCACTGGTCATCAAAGAATTTCCCTGTTCCGGGTAGCGAAAATAAGTTCGATATGAGCATGATCCTTCCCTCCGGAAAGGCTAAAAATGAAATACGAAACGTTGATTTCACGGTATATGAAGAGGGCATCTATGTGGGATACAGATATTTTGAAAAGTTCCAGGTGCCGGTTTCATATCCCTTTGGATTTGGAATGTCATATACCTCATTTGAATATAGTGACGCTAAATTAAGTGAAAATAGCGGCGAATATTCTGTTACAATCACCCTTAAAAATACCGGCAAATTTGCAGGCAAGGAGGTTGTTCAACTATATGTTGCCGCACCCGAAAGTAAGTATGCTGATAAACCCGTAAAAGAACTCAAAGCTTTTAAAAAGACCGCTGAACTTAAACCTGGCGAAAGTGAAAAATTAACTTTCAATTTTTCAAAGGCCGAAATTGCTTCCTTCAATGCCTTAGAACAGGCCTGGATTACTGATGCAGGAAAATACAACATCCTGATAGGTGCTTCATCTGCTGATATTAAAGCTGAATTACCCTTCGAAATCGCAAATACAGTTTGGGGCGAAAAAGTTCATAAGGCCTTCTGATAGTTCAACCGAATCCTTCAACTCAAAAGTTATAAATTACAACCCGAAGGCTTCTTTACAGCAACACCAGGAAGCATTACTAAATACTTGATGGACTGCGGGGATTAGCAGCAGTTTTAGTGGTCGCGTTTCACATTCTCGAAATATTTACCACTGGCGATCTTTTAAAACAAATTATCAACCATGGTTATCTGGCTGCTGATTTTTTCTTTGTCCTCTCAGGCTTTGTTATTGGCTATGCCTACGACGATCGCTGGGGCAACATGACCATAGGCAAGTTCTTTAAACGCCGGTTGATCCGCCTTCATCCAATGATTATTGTAGGCATGTTGCTGGGGGCAGTTACTTTTTATGCACAGGATTGTTCTTTCTTTCCTGCAGTTGCATGTACACCGGTTTGGAAACTGGATGAACGCCATTTATGATTCATTGACCATTGGAGTAGCTTATGCAAGTTTTAAGCTTTACGATGTACCGGTACGAAGGTGGGTGACCAAACGATTTATGAGCAGCAAAACAAAAACAGCATAAGACCCAGGATGAAGCTTTTGAGCCACACCTGGCTGATCCTTTTGATTTTATTGATAAAAAGCCCGCTCAGGCAATAAAGTAAAATAAGCAAGTCTCAAAAAGTTAAAAGAGGCTGTCTCAAAACCGAGACAGCCTCTTTTAATGCCTAAATGAAATTGTAATTAATCATTACGCTATGATTTATACTTCATCCAAATTTTTCACAACACTCTATAATCCATGCTATATTATACTGCCAGGCTATTTAATTCGAAATGCATCGAACTGAATATCCAAATTGATCTGAATAGATTGATCGTTCAATCGTTCCACCTGAGTAAAGTTCATAGACCCAGATAAACATATATGGGCTGTCATAGGTCCAAAAAGAACCAAAATAACTCATACCATAGAAGGAACCATCATATTCACGATATCCTCCTGGTTGTCCGGTAAAGCCACTGGAGTTATAAACATTAGTATCAGGTTCATTATAAATCATCCACCCGGTAGAACTCCGCATCTTCATACCGGCATTGTCCCAACTACCTAAATATTCAATTAAGGCTGGATATTCATTAGGGTTTGGTACATGCCAACCAATAGGACAAATTTTATTGTTAACAGCTGCTCTCAGGTTGTATAAAGCCCCAAAAGTGTCTTTATATTTAATATCATTATCGTACCAACAATATCCCGGAGTTTTAAGTTCTGCCCATTGCGTATTATCAGTAACCAATTCTATCTCTGTACCATCATTGTTTTTTGTTGTTTTCAAATTCTCAGCAAACCAAAATTGTTTTCCGATTTTTACTGTATTATATATATTCCCATCAATGTCAGTTACTGTAC
>CAYNVK010000281.1:0-5290 GCA_964400395.1 uncultured Lentimicrobiaceae bacterium
AACAACCGCAGGCTGCGTTTTTTGTGGTTAAGCTTTACTAAACGATACATTGGGGCCATTATACCTGTATTTTAGTTCTACCCTGTTAATCCTTCACAGATCCGAATCAAGTTATAAAGCTAGTAAAAAAAAATTTAATCAACTATCAGTTTATCTTCCCGTACCTGGTAAGCTACCTCTTTAGCAATGCTTTTCACAAGCTTATCAAGTTTCTTCGCGTTGGTGGAAGCTGTAACCCCCGACCAGATAAGTTTATCCTTGGTGAGCGAATAAATATTTGTGGCAATTACATATTCCATATCCGTGGCATACGACGATGATTTGTAATAATCGTTGTAGTAGAATATCTGGTTGCTGTAAGCCGGATTTACACCACCGGCAACATAAGTACTCTTGGCCTTGGTTGTTACCAGCTTCATAACAATTACGCCATCGTAGCCTTTCTCCTTAGCCTGTTTCTTTAATATGGCTGAGTCCTTCATGATTTGCTCACCCGAAAATTCAATATACGACTGGCTGAATGTTTTATTGAACTTTGCCAGCTGATCCTCAACCTGCTTACGGGCTTTTGAATCTTTTACATAAGCAACAACCATTACTTTTTTGTACTCCTTGGGATTAAGGGTTTCGCCCGGAGCTTTCCAGCTGTTCATTACTGAAGTTGAAGAGCAGCCTGCTGCCAATATGCATAGAGCAATAAATAGTTTTTTCATGGTACGGGTTATAAAAAGTAGCACATTAAAATCCTGACTTACCTGTCGGGAAAAGTTGTTGAACCGGTAAAACTACAAAAAAAAGTAAAACCCGAAATCTTTGCCTGCAGCCTACTTTAGTTCTAAGCGCATAATTATTCATTTCAAAGCTGCTTTCAATCGGATTTACTTAAATCAACCTTAAACAGCCTTGCCGGAAGATGTACCCAGCTATGCGAAATCCGTTCGGACGAAATCCATATCCTTTCGCCTTCCCCAAATGCCAGCCCCTCAGTTTGGCCAAGGTTGAGCGCTGATCCCAGTTCAATGCGGCTATGTTTAGTCCCGGCAAGGCGGTTACTGCCGGCATCCCGGAATATCCACAAAAAACAGTTCCAGAATTTCCCTCCCGTATTTTTATATCCGAGCAATACAATTTCTCCCTTTCGATTGATGGCGGCATCGGTAATTAGTCCATCCGCATTAAAAGTTTCGAGCAGGTATGCCTGATATTTGCCTTCAGCAGCCGGAAGAATATAGTGCCGCGTTTGCTGATCGGCCCAGTTTTTACTGAAAAGATGAAGTGAATCATTGCAATAAAAAAATGCTTCGCAGTCGAAATTGGTTTGATTGAGCCTGGATGAGAAATCGACCTGGTCGGCGAATGCAAATGAAATGAATCCGGCTTCAACCGAATCGTTCGCCGGGTTCAGCAGATTGTGTTTTGCAATTTTTAATATGCGCAGATTTTTGCGGCTGCCGTAATTGTTGCCAAAATCGCCTATATAAATACTGGAATCATCCTGTGTAAGACTTTCCCAATCTATGTTTCCGGCATTGCTAACCATAACCCTGCGCATTACGCGGCCACTGGCTGTATCGATTTGGTAAAGCGCCGGCTCATTCCCGCCGTCATTTATCGTCCATAGCTGCCCGCCAACGTTAGCCAGTCCCGAGGTTTCATTAAGCACTGAGGGCAATTTGGCCACAAGGTGAGGTTTCAGACGATTTTTTACTTCCTCGTCCGGCTTCGTGCGGTCACTGTTCACTTTTTCGGAAATAATACGTGCTGTATCCTGCTGTGCAGCAATTTTTTGCAGGCTAACAGACAAAATGATCAGCAAAAAGACAGCACGCAATTTTATCATATAATTTAACCTGTTGAACGATTTGGATATAACAATACAATGGCTGGTTAATGAAAATCAATGGCGGCAGGTTTACCAATCACGAAGTCCTGGAACCCAAAGTCGGTAGTTCTGAACGGGTTCATTTTAATCACATTATCGCCGTTGCCGGGAACTGAGGGATAATAGGCAAACGAAATCTGTAAGTTTTTCACCACCAGGTAATCGTTGCGGATCAGCACACCAAATCCAAACTGCGGATACATCCGGTTGTGGCTGAAACCCGATGCTTCATTTCCCAGCATACCGAAACCAAAATTCAGGTAAGGACCAAACCTGAAGCCAAGCACACTCCATGGCGCATACGACTGGGTTTGAATAATGATCATAAACCGGCGTGTTCCCGATAATTTATCGCTGTTAAAACCATTCAGCCCGAAGCCATCGTTCAGGGTCAGCCGGTCATAGGAAGGCCGGTTGAACCCGATGGTTAACACAGGTTTTACGAACTGCCTGAATTTCCAGTTCCCGATGCTGAACAGTCCCGAAAAATAGTTAAGTTCCAGGTTTAAGGCAGCTTCCGTCGAAGCGTTCGGTTTTACAAAAGCGCCATATTCGGCATGTGTTGAGAAATATCCCCATTTAAAAAAATTTCCCCACGAATAATGAAGTCCCCAGTACCAGCGTTCGCGGTTCTTCACCTGGTATCCCAGCACAACCCCGTAAGTGATGCCCACAGGCACATCTTCGGTAGCTCCAAACCTGAAAATGTAACTTTGTTTTACGTATTTACGGCTCGAAATACCAAGTCCCGACAGGTAGAACCTCTCACTGGTATAATAATCAAGCAATTCGGGTTGTTCCAGGGGCTTTTCGAGGAATTTTACATCGAGCAAGCGTGCCGAAAAAATCATTTTAGTAGTCCGGTCGGTAACAGATCGGCCCCTGAAAACCTGCCAGGCGGCAGCAGCCCAGTAATCCTGTATATTGTACCTGGAGGTTAAATACAAACGGGTGGTATCATTTTTATAGATCCAACCGGGTTGTTTTTGCTGCGATATTAACGCACCACCGGCCCAGCGGGCAACCGCCGAATAAAAGGGCCTGTCGATATTTATTCCCTGGATATAATTTTTATGTTCGTCGACAGCATAAAAGAAACGGGTGCTGACATAGGTGTTCCTGATATTAGGTACGTAATAGTATGTCGAAAATGAATTATTCCCGTTCAGGTAATTCTTGGTTCCTGAAACCGAGTAGGTGTGCCCGGATCCGCCGAGGTTTTTATCAGAGAGTTTAATATTAATCCGCTCGTCCGAAAGGGACCCATCGGGAATAATACTCCATAAATCGGTGGCGCGGATAAAAACATCTACCGAATCGGAAGTGCCGTCGACAGCTTTTGCCGAAATAGTAACATCGTTAATATAACTCTGGCTTCGGATCAATCGTTCCGATTCTTTTACCAGCAATGAATCGAAGCGGTCGTTGTGATGAATTAACAGCTGGTTTCGTATAGCAAACTGCTGGGTTTTGATATGAAGCCAGTTGCCGCTTTTTTCGAGTAAACTCTTTGGATGCGCCGTGGTATCAAAAAGTGAATACCCGAAGGGATCGAGTGTTGTAATCTGAATATTCCGGATAATTTTCCCCTCGAGCCCGGTATACACTGACACGGTATGGTTTGCCGGTGCCACCAGTTCGGGGGTGGCCGTTTCAATAACCGGGCGCAGCAGGAGGCTATGCAGTGCTGATGTAAATCCTCTTTGGGAAGAATATTTTTCAATCTTTTTATATACCCCGGCCGCAACAGTATCAGGAATATCCTGTGCTGTTGCAATACTGGCTGAAAAAACAGTCAGTATCAATATGAATATGGTTTTCCGGGATAACATCAGGTGAAATCAGGTTGCAACGAATGAAAGTTTTTTCGGCCGAACACTACTCTTAATTTACAAAAATACTGAATTTTTAGCCAATATCGGAGTACCAGGCACAGGATGCAGGGTTTCCGGTTCAGATTGCATGGCATACCGGAGGCTTACAAGCTGAAAAACAACTTCCCTTAAATGCGTGAAGGCTGCCCCTGTGGCGGGCAGCCTTCACTTGTATTCAGTTAACAGTGCCGTACTTTAACCGGTAGCGGCAAACTCAAAAATTTGACAAATTGAGTTTTTACCTGATATTTTTGGGCCATCCGGCAACCTGGGCACCGGTATTGTCGACTTTATTCAGGAAAATATAACTTCCGCCTGAATTTGTAAGCCCGGTGATATAAAAGTTACCATCACCGCTTTGTACAATGCCGTAACCCTGGTCGTTATCGGATCCGCCGTACACTTTTTCCCAGGTTTTATCACCGGATGCATTGGTACGTACAAAATATACATCGTGCAGTCCAAGCCCGCTACTCTCATCACTTATACCCGTAAATGCAAACCCGCCATCGGAAGTCTGAACCATGGAGGCGCCATACTGGTAACCGGTGCTGCCGAATGTTTTGGCTGCAGGCCATAATAAGTTACCGTTTTTATCGGTTTTAAGTAAAAAGGCATCCTGGCCCGAGGCGCTGATCACCGACCCGCAGATTGCAATTCCGCCATCGGAAGTTAATGTAAGTGAATATCCGAAACCGGTACCATAGGTTTTTGTCCAGAGGCTATCGCCATTGGCGGCAATTTTCATCAGGAAAATTTTACCATCTTCCATACTGTAGCCTCCATTCATTGAACCTGTAAGGAAATAACCACCCGCCGGATCAGCAACAATGCCATAGATTGCATCGTTCACTTTATCATAATTGTTCGAGCTTTTTGCTCCAATTGATTTTTCCCATATCACCGTACCATCATCGCGCAGGCGTAACAAGTATAAATCCCTGTCGGAGGTGCTGGTTTTCTGAATAAATCCTCCTACCAGGTAACCACTGTCGGCATTGGAAACTATGCTCATGCCTTCCGAATACGAATTGCTGGCATAGGTTAAAAATTTCGACTGTTTACCTGCAGCATCAGCCATCACTACCAATAAGGATGGAGCTCCACCGTTGGCCTTGTTCGAGAAACCGGTGGCTACAAAACCGCCATCATTTTTCCTGGATCTGATCACATTAAAAAATGCATCGGAATATGATCCGCCATACATCTTCGACCAAATGGTGTCGCCGGTAGTTGAGTTAACTTTTACCAAAGCTGCCTGGTAACCGTAAGTTGATGATGTATTATACCCGGCAATTACCAGGTTGCCGTCATCGGTCATGGTAAGGTTATTGCCGCCACGCGCGAATTGCTCAGGTGTGTCTTCAACTTTATTGTTACAAGATGTAAGCACCCCGGTAAATACCAGTGAAAGAAGTGCTGTTTTGAAGAGGAGTTTTTTCATGTGTTAATAATTTGTTTTTTAAAGGTCACATGGAATTCGCCATAATATCATTTTCGGTTGGTGAGAATATTTTCTCATGGCTATTTCATT
>CAYNVK010000282.1:0-5267 GCA_964400395.1 uncultured Lentimicrobiaceae bacterium
CAAAAAAGGTGCCGGTAGTTCATCAAACGGACGCGAATCACATAGCAAACGTCTCGGGGTTAAAATCTATGGCGGACAATTCGCCCAGGCCGGTAACATCATCATCAGACAACGTGGAACTGTTCATCATGCAGGTCTCAATGTAGGACTCGGAAAAGATCATACCATTTTCGCGCTTTGCGATGGTATGGTTGAATTCAAAAAACGCGCAAACGACAAATCATACGTTTCGGTTCATCCTGTTCAGGGCGAATAAGCGCATCGGCAGCCCAGGCTGCAGTTCATAACACTTATAAAAATCTCCTGAGGGTTCACGTCAGGAGATTTTTTATTTTTGCAGCTGGAAAACTCAAAAGTGCTGCCTGTTCATTGTTCAGTAAATATGTTGTGCACCGGGCACAGTAAATTGTGCCAGGCATTTCAGAATCTGACACTCACTCTTTCAATGCAACGCTTTATCTGCCACCAAACACTGAGCACACAACACTTAGCACTCAGCACTCAGCACTTAGCACTTAGCACTCAGCACTCAGCACTTAGCACACAGCACTATTAAAAATATACCGATAAAAACCCAAACAAATGCTCGAACTATCCCTTTTACGCGAAAATGCAGAACTTGTTATAGAACGCCTGGCCATAAAACGTGTGGATGCACGCGAAACCGTTGGCAAAATACTGGATGCTGACCTGAAAAGGCGCGAAACCCAGAAACTGCTCGACGATAACCTGGCTGAATCGAACCAGATAGCCCGCGAAGTGGGCAACCTGTTCAAACAAGGCCTTCAGCAGGAAGCCAACGCGCTAAAAGCCCGTTCGGCCGAACTTAAAGTTGCAGCCCGCGAGCTTTCCGAAAAACTCGACGCCCTGCAGAAAGAACAGAACGACCTGCTGGTTACGCTCCCTAACCTTCCGCATCCCGAAACCCCGCAAGGCTACCTGCCCGAGCATAATGTTACCATTTACAGCGAAGGCGAAATCCCCGAGCTGGGCGAAAATGCCCTTCCACACTGGGAACTTACCTCAAAATACGATATTATCGATTTCGAACTGGGTGTAAAACTTACCGGCGCTGGATTCCCGGTATACAAAGGGCAAGGCGCCAGGTTACAGCGTGCGCTTATCAATTTCTTTGTTAACGAAGGCATCAGTTCGGGATATCTCGAAATACAACCCCCTTTAATGGTGAATGAAGCTTCGGCCTACGCCACCGGGCAATTACCCGATAAGGACAGCCAGATGTACCATATCGGGCTCGATAATTTTTACATGATTCCTACCGCCGAAGTCCCGGTTACCAATATTTACCGCGATTTGCTACTGAAAGAAACGGATTTCCCGATTAAAAACGTGGCTTACTCGCAGTGTTTCCGCCGCGAAGCCGGTTCGTACGGTAAAGATGTACGAGGACTGAATCGCCTGCACCAGTTCGACAAAGTAGAAATTGTGCAGATACAGCACCCCGACAATTCGTACGCCGCTCTGGAAAATATGCGCGCCCATGTTACCGGCTTGGTTCGCAAACTGGAATTGCCTTTCCGCATCCTGCGCCTGTGTGGTGGCGATATGAGTTTTACCTCGGCACTCACTTATGACTTTGAAGTATTCTCGGCAGCACAAAAACGCTGGCTCGAAGTAAGTTCGGTTTCCAATTTCGAATCGTTCCAGGCCAACCGTATGAAACTGAGGTTTAAAGACAGCACCGGCAAAACCAGGCTGGCCCACACGCTGAACGGTAGCGCACTGGCCCTGCCCCGCATCGTGGCTGCGCTGCTCGAAAATAACCAGACACCTGAAGGAATAAGGATCCCGAAAGCGCTGGTGCCGTATACCGGGTTCGAGTGGATTAAATAATTGCGGATTGTGGATTGCGGATGTTGGATGTTGGATGTCGGATGTCGGATGTGAGAATCCGGATGCAAGATGTTGAAATCTGAAACTTTGCCATTCGCCACTCGCCCTTCTCCATTTCGCCTCTCTTTCTTTTACGTACGAACCATGAAGCCTAAAGTTCTCCTTGTGCTGATGCTCACAGGCTTGCTGATAACAGTATGCCAGGGGAATCTAATGGCCCAGCAAACCGAGGAACAGCTTGGGGTGCAGTATTACATGAACCGCGACCTTGAAAAAGCGCGCTCCACCTTCGAAGCGCTTTATAACCGGACTCCCAGCCAGTTCAATTACTATTATTACATCAGTACGCTTTTCGAGCTTAAAGATTTCGACAAGGCTGAGAAGGTCATAAAAAAACAGGCGAAATCGGACCCTGCTGACCCGCGCTACCAGGTGGATCTGGGATACCTGTATATCATGCAGGGCGATGTTGCCAAAGGTCGCAAGGTTTACGAAAATTGCATAAAAGAGCTGAAAGCCGATAAATTTCAGGCGCTTAACCTTGCCAGCGCTTTCAGCAGCCGCCGGGAAACCGATTATATGATCCGAACCTATAAACGGGGCAGGGAACTGCTCCGCGATCCAGCGGCCTTTTCGTTCGAGCTGGCTTATACTTACGAAATGCTGGGCAATACCGAACTGATGATTGATGAGTACCTCAACCTGCTGACTTCTTCACCACAGCAAATCAGCATGGTTGAAAACCGCCTGCAAACCTGGCTGGCCGATGATGCTGACAATTCGAAAAACGAGACCTACCACGCGGTGCTACTTAAAAAACTGCAGGAACACCCGGATGAAATCATGTACAATGAGTTGCTGCTCTGGCACTCCATTCAACAGAAAGACTTCTCCTTTGCACTGGTACAGGCCAAAGCACTCGACAGACGCTATGGCGAAAACGGGCAGCGGGTTTTCGACCTGGCAGAACTCTGCGTGAACAACGACAGTTACGATGCCGCCATTGATGGCTTTAAATACATCATTAAAAAAAATGCGGATAAAGAATTGGTGATGCGCAGCCGCATTGAACTGATCAACACTGAGTTCCGACAATACCAGGCTGCATTTTCGCACGACAATACAAAATTGCTGCGCCTGGAGCAGGAATACCTAAAACTGCTCGACGAACTGGGTAAAAACACTTTCACCATACCGCTGATCCTGAACCTGGCACATTTACAGGCATTTCAGCTCGACAAATCAGATGCTGCCATTCAACTGCTTTCGGAAGCCATCAGAATCCCCTCAGTACCAGCTAAAAGCCAGGCCGAGTGCAAACTCGAATTGGGCGACATTTATTTGTTTTCGGATAATCCGTGGGAAGCAACCCTGCTGTACTCACAAGTTGACAAATCTTTTAAAAACGAACCGTTAGGGCACGAAGCAAAATTCAGAAACGCAAAATTGTCCTTTTACATTGGTGAGTTTACCTGGGCGCAGGCCCAGCTGGATGTTCTTAAAGCAGCTACCTCCAAACTGATTGCCAACGATGCTATGGAACTTTCGTTGCTTATAGGGGATAACCTGGAAGAGGACAGCCTAGCTATTCCGTTGAAAATGTATGCACGTGCCGACCTGCTTGAGTTTCGCAACCACAACGCCGAAGCACTCGCTGTTCTCGACTCGCTGACAACGGCATACCCTGCCCATATTATTACGGCAAATGCATTATTTAAGAAAGCCGAAATTGAGATCAGGAATGGAAAGTTTCGGCAGGCAGCCGATTATTATACCGAGATAATCGACAAATATCCTTACGGGCTGATGGCCGATGATGCCATGTTCAATCTTGCCGCTTTACTCGAAAACCAGCTGAACGACAAGATGAAAGCCATGGAATTGTACGAAAAAATACTTACCCAATATCCCGGCAGTCTGTATGTAGTCGACGCCCGCAAACATTTCAGAGCGCTTCGCAAGGACCCGGTAAATTAAAATCAACAAATTAAAATCCCGAATATCCAAAAATCCAGCACCTTCAACCGCTGAAACACTGAAACATTGAAACACTGAAACACTGAAACCCCTGAAACTCTTCAAACCCTTCAAACCCTTCAAACCCTATAAACCCTAAACCCTCCCATCCCCAGTTCCATGTACGAAGTAAGAGCAAAAAAACACCTGGGTCAGCATTTTCTGAAAGACGAAAGCATAGCTGCCCGAATAGCCGACAGCCTGTCGCCTGCAACAAAACAAGTGTTGGAGGTTGGACCCGGCACCGGCGTACTTACCAAGTACTTGCTGCAAAAGAATTTTGAGAAATTTATAGCCGTAGAAATTGACCGCGAATCGGCAGCATTTTTGCGGACCAATTACCCGCAACTGGGCAGCGGGCTTGTAGAAGCTGATTTGCTCCGTATGAACTTCGCAGGGCTTTTCGACGGGAATTTTTCCGTAATCGGGAATTTCCCTTACAATATTTCGAGCCAGATTTTGTTCAGGGTGCTCGAAAACCACGACCAGGTGAATGAATCGGTTGGAATGTTTCAACACGAAGTTGCTGTGCGTGTGGCAGCACCACCGGGCAAAAAGGATTATGGCATTTTGAGCGTAATGCTGCAGGCATGGTACGATATTGAATATCTCTTTACTGTTGATCCGGGCGTTTTTGCACCGCCACCCAAAGTGCAGTCGGCAGTAATCAGGCTCAGGCGAAACCAAACCACGGATATTGGCTGCGATGAAAAGCTGCTTTTGCGGGTGGTAAAAACCGCCTTTAACCAGCGCCGAAAAACATTGCATAATGCCCTGAAGCCCCTGGGCGATTACAACGGCGAATTTGCAGGCAAACGAGCTGAACAACTTAGTGTTGCGCAGTTTGTTAGCCTTACAAACCAGATGCAGGAAATAATAACTACTATAAAACCGGGCTGACACATATACTAATTTCCTGTATTTATCCGTTAGCCTACTAAAAAATACCACAATGAAGATCTGTAAATATGGCATCACTTTATCACTGCTCAGGCAGGAAGATATTGAATTTGTTAGCACAAAGCTGATTGAAACTGACGAGCAACCTGCAAGTACCCCGGCGCTTGAAAAGATAAAGCTGGAACTGAAACAAAAAGCCGATGAAATGGCTGCCCTGAAAAATCTGTATTACATTATTGAATACAACGATGTTAAAATCGGGATGCTGAGTGAGATAGAACTTGACTGGAAAACCCGCACTTCACAAACTGATCTTAGCATATGGGACGACACACACACTGACGCCCCTGTTGCCGAACTGGCCATGCTTTGCCTGCTCGAAAACGGCTTCAGCTACCTAAACTGGAACACTTTTACCACCCGCTGCACCGATATCAAAATGATTGAACTGCTTAAAAAACTAGGGTTCAGAAACGAAAATAAAGCAGAACAAGACC
>CAYNVK010000283.1:0-5264 GCA_964400395.1 uncultured Lentimicrobiaceae bacterium
GAAGATGGGCTTTTAAAGTTAGATTGGGATATTTTGGCTCGAAGGATGAAGCAAAATATGTGGAAGGTACGCTTAACACGCCCGGAACATATTACTATATCGATGAGTTGCCCGCCGAATAAACAGAAATTTAACACACAAAAGCCAGCAGCACATTCTAAATAGTTACATTTGCAGAAAACAGCTTGCTTTTAACTAACACTTTGAAGGAATGTCAAACAAAATAATGGATCCTATCGGTAAGCTGATGGGATTGAGATATAAATCGCATCCCTGGCATGGCGTTGAATTGGGCGACGAAGCTCCCGAATGCCTTACTTGTTTTATCGAAATGGTTTCGACCGATACCGTGAAATACGAGGTCGACAAAGTGAGTGGTTACCTGAAACTGGACCGCCCGCAGAAATACTCGAATGTAGTGCCGGCCATGTACGGTTTTCTGCCACAAACCTATAGTGGTAAATCCGTAGCCGAATATTGCATGGAGAAATCGGGGCGCGAAAATATTATCGGCGATGCCGACCCTATTGATGTGTGTGTGCTTACCGAAAAAGTAATCTCGCATGGCGATATCCTGGTTAAAGCTATACCAATAGGTGGTTTCAGGATGCTTGACGGCGACGAATCGGATGATAAAATCATTTGTGTGCTTCGCAACGATGCCGTTTACGGGGAATACAAAAATATTTCTGATTGCCCCGACCTGGTGATCGACCGCCTAAAACACTATTTCCTTACGTATAAAGACCTTCCCGGTCAGAACAAAAGAGTTGAAATTACCCACACTTTCGGTGTTGACGAAGCACACGAAATAATCAGGAGAGCAGGTGATGATTACCGCAGGCGTTTCGAAAATCTTGAGCTCCTGCTGCGCGAAGTGTAACAGAGAATTAAAAAAACTTCAGCTCTTTTCATGGTAAAGTCAACCCTGGTTATTGGTGCAAGCCTTCGCGAAAGCAGGTTTTCAAATATTTGTGTCCGAACCCTGGCAGCAGGTCATTTCCCGGTTACCGCCCTGGGCCTTCGCGAAGGATTTATTGATAATATACCGGTTCAGTCGGGATTCCCCGTGCTACAGGGTATTCATACCATTACACTTTACCTGGGGCCGCAAAACCAGCCCGTTTATTACGATTATATCCTGAACCTGAAACCGGAAAGGGTAATCTTTAATCCAGGCACCGAAAACCCCGAATTTCAACAAGCACTTGCAAAAGCCGGAATCGGGTTTACCGAAGATTGTACCATTATGATGGTTGAAGGCGACAGGTTTTAACCGTTGCCGCACACCAAAATATGTAAATTCGCGTTCTGATGTAAATTGATTAATTTAGCACCTCAATTTACTATTCTAAAACCGCAATACAGAACTAACTACCGGCATGCAAAAATTCCTGACCATCATTTCAATTGTTTTATTGTTCCTTTTTGTTGCGCCTACGCGATCAAATGCCCAGGTTGTTACCGAAATTGACAGTATTTCAGTTTGTTATCATGCGTTTAAATCAGTACCGGTAGTAGTTCAGAATATGACTGCCGTTGATTCGCTCAGGCTGAATCTTACTTTTGAAGGGGATAAAGTTGAATGTGCCGAGTACTTTGGCGCTCATGAAGCACTGGCTGCCGGCAATTTTGTAACCACTATTTATGATGATTCGGTAGTAATTACATGGTCAGCCAAAACAAGTGTCACACTTCCCAACGACACCCTGGTTTCCCTCCGCTTTAAAGGCCTGGCAGGTACTTCAATACTGGGCTGGAATATTAGCAGCAGTTTTTATCATACCAGCACGGGTAATTTACCGGCAGTGTTTGTGGATGGTAAGGCTGTTGTTAATCCAAAAATTAACCTGGTACTCACCGAACTTACACCTACCTGCCCCAAGACCTGTGATGCCAACTTCCAGGCCGAGGCATCAGGAGGTACACCGCCTTATAAATACCTTTGGAATGGAAAGCCATCGCAGTACGATTTTATAAAGAAATACCTTTGTGCAGGCAAAAACCATATCCGGGTAACCGATAAAATTGGTTGCATTTTCGACAGCGCCTACACAATAAATGGATTACCGGGAGCCAAAGTAAAAATGATTGTCGAAGGGAACCAGGACACGACCATCTACGTCGAAAATCCTGTACTTGCATTTTCGTTCGAAGAAGTGCCGCCAACACATGTTATTGAACCTCCGCTCTGGGATTTTGGCGATGGCGATACCGCAAGGTCGTTTCACCCGGTACATATTTTCGATAAAGCCAACACCGTTACCGGAACCAATCCCAGCTATACCGTAAAGCTACATGTTTACAACGAAAACGGTTGCGATTCGATTATCGAAAAAATAATACCCATACGTGTTGCCAAATTAAAAATACCGGGTGTAATAACGCCTAATGCCGACAGTAAAAATGATGTATTCCTGATTCTGAACGAAAACAAGACAGGATCGGGCGAGGATATAAAAATTACCAACGAATACCAGCATATGGAACTGGTAATTTTCGACCGCTGGGGGCGCAAAGTTTACGAAACCCAGGATTATAAAAGCGACTGGATAGCTGAGGGCGTGCCCGACGGATCATATTATTATATTTTAAAGACAGTAGGTTTTTACACTACCGAAACACATAAAGGTTCCTTAACCATATTGGGGAGCGGAATTACCCAATAACATCAAAACAGGCCTGGTTTTGGCGCACCTAACAATTCTCTACCCCGAACCTACGGGTACAAGCTTAACACGCAAATACTATTTCCTGAATACCATCTTCTGAACCTCTACCCCATCGAGGGCCAGCAGTTCATTTTCGAGGCGCAGGCACTCCTGCGGGTCACCAACCAGTTCGAGCAACACCAGCCCGGTTTCGCTGGCATAATCCTCCCCGGTATCGTGCAAACCCAACCGGGTCCGAATACTGCATCCGTAGCGGGTAAGGATATTCTGTATTTTTCCCGGCTCCCGGGAAGGTTCATTGATCATTACACCCAAAATTCTGACTTCTTTCATAACACCAATATTTAATACGCAAACGACATATTCTGAACTTCAAGACCACCGATCATAGCGAGTTCCTGCTCAAACTCAACCCACTCGGCTGGCGAACCGGTAAGGTGTAAAATGATGATACCCGAACGGCTGCACACATCATCATTCAGTTCATGAAAACCAAGCCTCGAACGGATTAATCGCGAGTACCTGGTAAGTGTAAGCTGGGTACGGCCGGCTTCTTTAATACGATCTGTAATGAGCAGACCCAGAATGCGTGTTTCTGTCATGGTATATCTTGTTTGTGAAGAATAAATAGTATGTTTTGCTTAGTGCTTTGTGCTTTGTGCTGAGTGCTGAGTGCTGGGAGCTGGGTGCTGTGTGCTTAGTGCTTAGTGCTAAGTGCTTAGTGCATAGTGCTTAGCGCTAAGTGCTTAGTGCTTAGCGCTTTGGGTACTGAGTTCAGGGTTATGAATAAAAATCCGAACATTCCACATCCAACATCTCAATCCCTGCCAGCTAGCGCATTCAGGCAAGCGTAATCCGAAATCCAACATCCAACATCCAACATCCACAATCCGAAATCCGACATCCGCAATCTAACATCTAACATCCACCATCCCACATCCCACATCAAAAATACAAATCCCTCGCTCCCGCCTTTATTTTTTCTATCCTCGACCTGATTTCAGGTATATTTATTTTTTCGTGGGCTTTTTCGAGTTCAACCAGGTTTTCTTCAATTACCTTGTACCCTTTTTCCTTTGTAGCAACAGGGGCATAGTCTTCGAGGTATTCGCTAAGGGTGAGTATGGCATTGGGCGAGCAAAACCGCTTGATAAACCCGGGCACTGAAAACTCCATAAAATGCTCGCCGGTGCGCCCAAGGCGGTAGCAGGCCGTACAAAACGATGGCAGGTAATCCGTCGACAGCAATTCGTCAATAATCTCGTTGAGCGATCGGGAATCGTTGATATGGAACTGCTCCCGGTTCAGATCCTGAGCCTCATTTTTATTTTCCGAATAACTGCCCAACTCAAGTTTTGTTCCCCCGTCAATCTGCGAAACCCCGAAACGCATAACCTCATCGCGCACAGCAGCATTTTCGCGGGCTGTAAGGATCAGGCCGGTGTAAGGCACTGCCAGCCTCAAAATAGCCACAAGCCTGGTAAACTCTTCGTCGGACACACGGTATTTGCCATCAAAGTTCATGGCCGAAGCTTCCTGTATACGAGGGAATGAAATGGTATGTGGGCCTACATTGTAACAGGCTTCGAGGTGATTGGTGTGCCTTACCAGCGCTAACACTTCGAAACGCCAGTCGTATAAACCAAACAATGCCCCTATTCCCACATCGTCGATGCCGGCTTCCTGGGCCCGGTCGAGCGAAGTAAGCCTGTACTCATAGTTACGCTTTTTGCCACCCAGGTGATAATGGGGATATATTTCGGGATGGTATGTTTCCTGGAAAATCTGGTAGGTACCAATCCCCGATTCCTTCACAATTCTGAAACCTTCAATATCAAGAGGCGCAGCATTTACATTTACCCGCCTGATTTCACCATTGCCTTTTTTTACCCCGTACACTACTTTTACGGTATGCGCAATATATTCGGGGCCATATTCGGGATGCTCGCCATACACCAGGATCAGCCTTTTCTGGCCGTTATCCTGCAGGGCTTCAACTTCCTTCACCAGTTCACGGTCCTCGAGCGTGCTACGGATGGCCTCTTTGTTTGTGGAACGAAAACCGCAGTAAGAACAATTGTTGGTACACTTATTCCCGATATACAAGGGCGCAAAAAGTACGATCCGGTTTCCGTAAACCATTTCTTTCAACCTGCGTGCGCCTTGTTTTATTTCTTCAATTAATTCAGGCGTATCGGCACTGATGAGGATGGCGGTTTCGGCCAGAGTAAGCCTTTGTTTACTGAGCGATTTTGCTATCACTGCCCTCACCTCCTCCATGGTAGGATTGGCATTATTGATATGATCCCATATTTCGCCGGCATCGATGAATGGCTTCATCCGCTGATCGGGAATCCTGCATTTTTCAGGTTGAAATTTCATTTCAGGTACTTTTACAATCGTTTTACGGAGCAAAATTACAATAAATCCACCCATTTAAGCATTATAATACCTAAATTTTTGTGAAATATTTAACAATAAAAATCACAGCTTTTTGTAAGGTCAAAACAACGATTGGCGGTATGAAAAGTTGCCGTTTGCGGGCGATTTCCTGTCAAGTTACACAAAAGTTGAAGCGGGCTACAACCCTTG
>CAYNVK010000284.1:0-5253 GCA_964400395.1 uncultured Lentimicrobiaceae bacterium
GGCCACATCTCCCGTCAGTTAAGCTTTTTAGCATAACTTTGAATTTTTAGTCGTTCACTATTGATTATTTTTTAATCTCGCCTGGTGGTGCCCTTGTGCAAAAATCCCCATTTGTAATTTAATGGCTGCTGAATGGAGGTTGTCCCTAACCAGTGCGGGCGAACTGATTAATAATTGCATAAGGTATCATTGCTTTTTACCCTTTAAATACGGCGTTTCCCCAATTATTCATAAACATATACTATTCCACCTGCGGCAGCGTTAAGTTTTCAAATTACAACTGTTGATAAGTTACTTCTACCCTACCCATTGCCGTTGACTTAATGCAGTAACTTTAATCCTGATTTTCAGCATCTGAATATGAATATAACCCGAATTTTAGCCACGTCCCTTTGTGTATTCGTTTTGAGCCTGAGCTTACAGGTTTCGGCACAACGAACAAGCATTTACAATAATCCGCAAGCTACCTACGACCAGGCCACAGACCTTTACAGCAAAGCTCAGTATGCAGCCGCTCAGGTAATGTTCGACAAACTGGCGGCAGGCGAAAAATCGAACCTGCAGGCCGGCTCCGAATATTATGCTGCCATGTGTTCATCGCAACTTTTTCATCCCGATGCTACGGCAAGGTTCGAGAATTTTGTGAGTTCATACCCGCAGAATGTGCTGGTAAACAGCGCCAATTTCGAGCTGGGCAAACTCGCGCTGGCTGATAAAGATTTCCGCAAGGCACTGGTAAGCTTCGACAAGGTGAATAAAAATGAGCTTTCGGAGGATCAGCAATTTGAGTTTTATTTCAAAACGGGTTATGCCTATTTTAAAACCGACAACCTGAAAAAAGCAAAGGAAAATTTCGGACAACTGATTGATAAACCAAACAAGTACAACACACCTGCAAATTATTACTACGCGCATATAGCGTATTCACAAAAGGATTACGAAACCGCGCTTAAACATTTCGAAAGGGTTTCCACCGATGAAACTTTTAAAGAGGTTGTAAATTATTATATCGTTCAGATTTATGCCCTGCAGGGCCGCTATGATGAAGTTTTGGCACGGTCGCTCCCCTTGCTGGAGATGGGCAGCGATAAAAAAACAGCCGAAATCGCCAGGCTTACAGCCGATGCCTACTTTCACCAGGGCGATTACAAAACTTCATTGAAATACTTTAACCAGTACCTGGATTCGAAACCTACTTCGGTGTCGTCAGTCGACAATTATGAAATAGCATTTGCCAATTATAAAAACGGCAATTATACACAGGCAGTAAAATATTTCCAGGCGGTGACCACCGCGCAGGATACGCTTGCACAAAATGCATATTACCATCTCGGCGACTGCTACCTGAAAACCAGCCAGAAACGTTTTGCCTTCAATGCCTTTAATGCCGCATTTAAACTGAAAACCGATCCGTTTCTCACCGAAGAATCGCTTTTTAATTATGCAAAACTGGCGGTAGAGCTTTCGTACAATCCCTATAACGAAGCGGTTAATGCCATACAGGAGTACCTGGATAAATATCCCGAATCGGTTCGCCGCGACGAACTTTACGGCTACCTGGCAGACTTATACCTTCTCACCAAAAATTACAAAAGCGCGCTAACCAGCATACAACAAATTAAAAAACGCAGTTCGCGCCTCGATGCCGCATTCCAGAAAATTGCCTATTACCGGGGCATTGAAATGTTCAACGAAACAGATTACGATGGCGCCATATTGCTTTTTGCCCAGGCCCGCGAAATCACTTCGGATAACTCCATCAAAGCCCTCTCCTCGTATTGGACCGGCGAGGCATATTACCGCACAGCCCGCTGGGATAAGGCGCTCGATGCTTTCAACAAATTCCAGGTAACGCCCGGGGCCATCAGCCAACCCGTATTTAATACCGCAAACTATAACATCGGGTATTGTTATTTTAAAAAGAAAGATTACGCCAAAGCAGCCGCCGGTTTCAGGAAATATCTCGCCGAAAAGAAAACCGAAACTAAACTGGCAGCCGATGCCAGCCTGAGGCTTGGTGATTGCTATTTTATGACCAAGGAATATGCGCTGGCCATTGAATATTACCAGAAAGCAGCCACATCAAAAGTGAATGATGCCGATTATGCCATGTACCAGGCCGGTATCTGTTACGGGGTGCAGGGCGATATGCCTAACAAAATTGCTACCCTGCGCAAGATGCTGCAATCGTACAGTAAATCATCGTATACGGATGATGCCTTGTACGAAATCGGGCTCACCTACAATGTAACCGGGAAGGACAGCGAAGCACTGAATTATTTTCAGCGGGTAGTTAAAGAGTTCCCCAACAGCCCGTTTGTAAAAAAATCGCTGCTAAAAACCGGGCTTATCTTTTTTAACCAGAATCGCGACCAGGAAGCCCTGGCCATGCTGAAACGTGTGGCAAAGGACTACCCGGGCACACCCGAATCGAAAGAAGCGCTCAGCAGCGTAAAAAGTATTTATGTTGAAATGAACCAGGTTGACGAGTATGTGGATTTCACCAAAGAAGTGCCCGAAGGCGATATCACCCGTTCGGAACAGGATTCACTTACCTATATCGCATCCGAAAACCAGTATATGAATGGCAATTGCGAAAAAGCTGTTGATGGCTTTACAAAATATATCAGCAAATTCCCCGAAGGATCCTTTGTAACAGAGGCTAATTTTTACAAGGCCGAATGCGATTACAAGGCCCAGCGGTACGACAATGCACTGAAAAGTTACGATTTTATCATCAGCCAGCAGCGTTCGCGCTTCACGGCAAATGCGGCTTCGCGTGCGGCCCAGATCAACCACATGCGCAGCAACTACGAAGCAGCACTCGAGGATTATATCCGCCTCGAAGAAAATGCTGATCAGCCCGGAATGATCATGAATGCACTTGCAGGACAGATGCAATGCAATTACGCCTTGAAACGCTACGGGCTGGCCATACAATCGGGGCAGAAACTGCTGGCGGTTGACAAATTGCCCGAAAACCTGCAGGCCGAAGCACACATCACATTAGCCCGTTCGGCTTACGCCCTCACCAATACCGACCTGGCTCGTAAAGAATACCAGGAAACTGTAAAACTCTCGAAAAACGAGATTGCAGCGGAGGCTAAATACATGCTTGCCCAGCTCGACTTTGAAAATGCGAAATACGACGAATGCGAAAAAACTGTTTTTGCCTTGTCAGAAAACTATGCATCGTACGACTACTGGGTAGCAAAAGGATTCCTGCTGCTGTCCGATGTGTATGTAAAAAAGGGAAATACCTTCCAGGCTAAACAAACCCTGCAGAGTATCATTGATAATTATGAAGGCAAAGACCTGGTTGACGAAGCCCGCACAAAACTCGCTGCCATCGGCGATACCAACTGATAACTAAATGACATTAAATTAACCGGCAGTTATCACCCAATAAAGTTTGAAAACGATATGAGAAATTCAGCATATAAAATCACATTCATAACACTGGTAAGCCTGTTTATATCAGCTGTTATAAACCCGGTTTGGGCACAGGTTAAAACCTACAACGAGGAAATTACAGTTGTAGCGCCTTTCAACCCAATTATCCCTGATGCCTTTAAAATAAGCAGCAACCCGGCTATAACCGATACCCTGGCCAGCATACCACAAATGACATACAGCGTTGTACCCAGGCTGGCCGAAGTACGACCGGTTATTGAACCTTTGCCGGCCGTAAAACTGGTGGCTGAGCCCATCAGCAAATTGTACCGAAACTATATCAGAGGAGGCGGAGGCAACTATTCAAGCATTTACGGCGAATTATTTAT
This sequence comes from uncultured Lentimicrobiaceae bacterium, assembly GCA_964400395.1. Classification (GTDB taxonomy): domain Bacteria; phylum Bacteroidota; class Bacteroidia; order Bacteroidales; family UBA4417; genus UBA4417. The sequence continues at coordinate 3,783 of CAYNVK010000284.1, forward strand.
GAGTAACCTGCGTTCGAAAAAATATCTTTCGTCGGTGCACCTTAAGCACCTGTCGTCGGCCGGTGAAATAAAAGACTACGGCCCTGCTGCCAACAGCCGACAGGAAGCCGAAATCAGCGGCACCCGTTACTTCGACGAACTTGCACTGGCCGGTAAAATATACTACAATCGCGATGGACTTCATCTGTATGGCTATAAACCCGCCGATTACCCCGATACCGTGATTGAAAAAGAGGATGTGCAGCAACGATATCACACCGCGGGTGCCGAACTCAATTATAGCAGCACTTACAAAGACATGGACAAGCTGAATCATTCCATCGGGCTTTCGTACTATTACATGGGAGGCTTGCACGAAATGAAAGAAAACAATGTACTGCTTACTGCCACACTCGATAAACGCTACGACCTGCTTAAACTTGAAAAGCAGCAGGTATTGGGCATCACTGCAAGTTACAACTTCCTGAACCAGCACAATACCATGGGTGCCAACAACAACAGCATACTGCTGATCAATCCGTTTATTAAGGCCGAATACAACGAATACAGTTTTATGGCCGGATTCAAACTGAATGTTGCTTCGGACACGCTTACCACAAAAGGCTACATTTATCCGGTTGCTGAAGCTAAACTGGAACTGATCCCCGATGCGCTGAAACTTTTTGCCGGTATAAGTGGCGGAATGGAACGTACCACGCTGCAAAACACCACGCAACAAAACCTGTATATAAGCCCCGTTATGCCCTGGGATTTTGTGTACAACAAGTTTAATATTTACGGAGGTTTCCTGAGCAATATTACCAGCAGCGTTAATTTTAACGGAAGCATTGCCAGCAATACCTACGACAACTACCCGTTTTTTATCACCGATACCAGCTCCTACCTGCTTAATACTTTCACATTGGTGTATGACCACATGAGTACCGTTAAAATAAAAGGCGAAGTGGAGTTTGTAAAAACAGCAAGATTGCGCATGGCGCTGAACGGAACCTACTCCCATTACAAAACCAACCAGGAGCACGCCTGGTATAAACCCTCGTACGAGTTCGAATTTAACGGCAGGTACGACATGCAAAGTAAAATAGCAGTAACCCTGAAAGCCGTTGTTACCGGGCCGGTATGGGCTGCAGTACCGGTTGCAGATCCACTGATCGACGGAATCGGGCCACAACCATATATTTTCGAATCGCAGAAGCTAAAAGGATGGGCCGATATAAACCTGGGGCTCGAGTACCGCTTTACTAAAGCCTTATCGGCATGGCTCAATTTTAACAACCTGACCAACAGCAAATATTACCGCTGGAATAATTATCGGTCATATGGTATTAATGTGCTTGGCGGGGTAAGCTATACTTTTTAATTCCGGGAAAGATATTTCTGATGGCGGATGTTTGATGGCGGATGTTTGATTGCGGATGTTTGATTGCGGATTGCGGATTGGGGGTTGCGGATGTCGGATTGCGGATGTTGG
>CAYNVK010000285.1:0-1124 GCA_964400395.1 uncultured Lentimicrobiaceae bacterium
TTTCCTAACGTTTATTGCCAATATCCACATACCTTACATCTTACATCTTACACCTTACATCCCACATCCCACATCCAACTTCCCACATCCTACATCCCACATCCTACATCCCACATCCTACATCCCACATCCTAACCCTCATACATCCCTTCAATAATCTCAGCATACTTCTTATTCAGGAAGCGCCGGCGAAGTTTGAGGGTAGGGGATAGTTCGCCCGAATCGTAAGTCCATTTCTGGCTGATTAATTCCCATTTTTTAATCTGTTCGTGGCGGCCGAAATGCTGGTTAATCTCGTAGATTTCGTTCTCAATCCGGTTGATAATCCGGGCATTTTGAATCATTTCATCATCCGACGAATAAGGGATTTCCTTTACCCGGCACCAGTTACGCAGATAGTCGAATGCAGGAACAATAATGGCAGCCGGGTGTTTTCTGTTTTCGCCCACAACTAATATATGCTCAATAAATGCGGATTCTTTAAAGCGGTTTTCGAGCACCTGAGGGGCAATATATTTCCCTCCCGAGGTTTTAAAAATCTCTTTTTTGCGATCCGTGATCTGCAGAAATTTATTGTCAATCATCCGGCCAATATCACCGGTATGCAGCCATCCTTCCTTATCAATTACTTCGGCAGTGCGGTCCGGACGATTGTAGTATCCTAACATTACATTCGGGCCACGGACTAAAATTTCACCATCATCAGCAAATTTTATTTCAACACCAGGCAACACCGGGCCAACAGTACCAATTTTTACACCTCCGTGCAGGAAATTGCTTACGGCTATTACCGGCGAGGTTTCGGTAAGACCATATCCTTCCATAATTTTAAATCCGGCAGCCCACAAAATCCGGGCAATCCGGGGATTTAGGCTGGCGCCTCCCGACACAATTGAAACTAATTTTCCACCCAGCGCCTCGTGCCATTTGCTGAACACCAGTTTGCGTATTGCAAGCAGCTGTAGTTGGTAAATTAATGAAAATGAATTGTAAGGTTCGTACATTTGCCCAATGGACAGTGCCCTGAAAAACAGAAATTTGCGCACTCCTTTTAATTCCCGGCCCTTTGCCATAATAGCGTCGAAAAGCTTTTCCATAATGCGGGGCACGGCACAGAAAATCTC
>CAYNVK010000285.1:1224-5247 GCA_964400395.1 uncultured Lentimicrobiaceae bacterium
AGACTCACCAATCCTGCTGTGGCGTCGATGGAAATAATGGTTTTTAGGCAAGTCATTTCGCAGGCAATAGCACTTATCCTTTCCCAAACCAGGGCATCATTTACAATGAGACCCGAAATTTGTGAATCGGTAAAAATATACTTGAGATGATCTTCGCTGATGGTCGGATAAACCGGAACCTGTACCGCACCCACCAGGCTGATGGCCATATCGAAATAGTTCCATTCGGGGCGGTTGTTGATAATGGTGGCAATTTTGTCGCCTGGTGTAATGCCCGATTCGAGTAGTGCATGTGCCAGGGTAAAGCTGTACCGGTGGTATTTTTCGCTGCTGGTGGAGTAGATATTTCCGTTTTTCTTTCCCCAAAACACAGGCTCGCCGGCTTTAAAATGAAGCCCGGTTGTGTTAAGAAGATCGAAAATGCGGGTCACTCCGTCCATCGGTCTTACTTTATGGTAAACATTAACAATAAGCTAATATATAAAAAAAAGCACTATTAAACGGCAGAACGAGTTGTGAAATAGTATTACAGGTATTACCTCACCCCCTGCCTGCAGCAGGCTAGCAACCCCTCTCTCACCCTCATCCACCCGCCGGTGGCGGGCACCTTCTCCCAGGGGAGAAGGAAAGCGGATTTTTTGCTTTTTTGTGGGGCTACATCTCCCAGCTAATTAGGTTTTTGTTCCATTTCAATCTTTTTTGTCAGGCACTATTGAAAAAAACGTGTAATTGCCTGATAGTGATACAAGGCCACCGGTTTTTTCTGCAATGTTACCAGGCAGGATGCAATACTCGCCTATTCGAAAAGTTTTTCTATTTCGGTTTTATATCTTTCGTTAATCAGGCTGCGGCGCAATTTGAGTGTTGCCGTTAGTTCACCCGAATCCACAGTCCATTCAGTGGGCAGCAATTCGAAGGATTTAATCTGTTCGGTGGCACCCAGGTGTTTGTTGTATTTGTGTATTTCCTTGTGGAAACGTTTTTTAATACGTTCCATTTCAATCATTTCCTTGTTCGAAGTGTAGGGAATGCCTTTAATCTGGCACCAGGAGCGCAGGTGTGCGAAATCAGGCACCACGATGGCTGCCGCATATTTCTGGTTTTCGCCAACAACCATCAGTGAATCAATAAATTCTGATTCTTTCAGGTTGTTCTCTATCATTTCGGGGCTCACATATTTGCCGAAAGAGGTTTTAAAGAGCTCTTTCTTGCGCCCGGTAATTTTCAGGTGTCCTTCTGTTTCAATTCTTCCCAGGTCGCCGGTATGAAACCATCCTTCGCTGTCAACGGCTTCGGCTGTGAGCGCGGGTTCTTTGTAATATCCGAGCATAATGCCCGGACCCTTGCATAAAATTTCGTGATCCTCAGCTATTTTTACACGGGTGTTTTTAAGCACCGGCCCAACGGTACCGAATTTAACTCCATTTTCATCAAAATTATTTACCGCAATTACCGGCGAGGTTTCGGTAAGCCCATAGCCTTCGAGCACAGGGATACCGGCTGCCCAGAAAATATGTGCCAGCCTGGGTTGCAGGGCTGCGCCACCGCTCACTATCACTTTAAGTTTTCCGCCCAGGGCTTCCTGCCATTTGCTGAAAACCAGTTTACGGGCAATTTTTAATTTTAACGTGTAATATGGTCCGCGGGCATTATTCAGTTCGTAGTGCATCCCGACGTTTACAGCCCAGAAGAAAATTATCTTTTTGATCCCTTTGAGTTTGCGCCCCGAATTAATTATTTTTTCATAAACTTTTTCCAGCAGCCGGGGAACGGTTGTAAAAATATCGGGCTGAATCTCGCGCAGGTTATCCCCAACCGTAACAGGACTTTCGGCATAATATACCGAAATACCCAGGTACTGGTACAAATAAACAAGCATACGTTCGTAAATATGGCAGAGAGGCAGATAACTCAGTGCGCGTCCGTCTTCGCCAACCGGAGGAATGTCTTTAACAGCTTTAAAATTGGAAATGATGTTCTGGTGCGTAAGCATAACACCTTTTGGGTTTCCGGTGGTTCCCGAAGTATAAATAATGGTTGCCAGGTCGGAAGGTTTTATGCCTGCTTTTATCTCGTTCACCGTTTCGGGCTGTGGGTTTTGCCTTCCCAGGCTGATCAGTTCGTCGAGAGGTTTAACGCCATCGGTTTCTTTAAAAGCATACACTGCAATAATTCCCGGAAGGTCGGTTAAAAGATGTTCAATCTTACGGTAAATTTCGCGGCCCGAGATAAAAATCACTTTCACCCCGGCATGATCCAGGATGTATTTATAATCGCTTTCGCTGATGGTAGGATAAATAGGGACATGAATAGCACCTGCCTGCTGTATGCCCATATCAACCAGGTTCCACTCGGGGCGGCTGCCTGAAATAGTGGCAATATTATCGCCTGGCTTAATGCCCAGCTGAAGCAAACCATAGCTGATATTCTCAGCATGGGCTATATAATCTGTAATTGAATATTTTATCCATTTTCCGTTGTCCTTGCCTGCCAGTACATCATCTTTAGGTTTAAAAGATTGAAGGTAATGTGGCAGTAGGTCAAATAAGCGGGTAACGTCTTGCATAAAGCGGTTTTGAGTTTTGCAACAGAACGTAAAGATAACAATATATTAACAATTCTACATGTCTGATGCCAAAGAAGTTATAAACAATGCACGTGTCGCGTGCCTGTAATCGGGGAATTAATCTATTAATATCACAGGTTCTTATGGAAATACCCGGGGCTTGCCTGTGCTGTAGGCATAATCACCATATCGTTAATGTTTACATGCGGAGGTAAACTGGTTACCCAGCGTATAGCTTCCGCAATATCGTCGGCCACAAGAGGAGTATATCCGCGGTATACGTTAGCCACTGCTTCCATATCGCCTTTAAACCGCACGGTAGAAAATTCGGTTTCGGCAGCGCCAGGAGCTATCTGCGTAACTTTTATGCCATGGGACAGCATATCGATACGCATGCCACGGGTGAGCGCATCCACGGCAAATTTGGTGGCGCAATACACGTTTCCTTTTGCATATACTTCTTTACCGGCAATAGAACCAATGTTTACAATATGCGGGCACGTGCTTTTCAGCATAAGCGGAAACACGCTTTTGGTTACATAAAGCAGGCCTTTGATGTTGGTATCAATCATCTGTTCCCAGTCGTCAATGTTGCCATCCTGTATGGGATCGCTGCCGGCAGCGAGTCCTGCGTTGTTGATCAGTATATCAATATTCCGCCATGCTTCAGGAATGTTATCGATGGCTTTTTTTACGGCTTCCCGGTCGCGTACATCGAAGTTGAGAGGCAGTACTTCAACGCCGTATGCACTGCTGAGGGCTTTTGCTTCCGATTCGAGTCGTTCGGCGCGCCTGCCGGTAAGGATCAGCCTGTGGGTTTCTTTTGCAAAGGCCAGGGCGCATGCTTTCCCGAAACCGCTGGTGGCCCCGGTAATTAAAATTGTTTTCTGCATATTCGGGTTCTTAACTTTATCTTTTAGTAAAGATGGAAAGGTAAGCTGTTTTCTGAACACGGCTTACTTTGCCAGGATGCGTAATCCTACAATTCCGCAAATGATGAGCAAGATACAAACCATCCGGAGAATATCAGCCGGCTCTTTGAAAAAAATAATTCCGTACACCACAGTTCCGATGGTTCCAATCCCGGTCCATACAGCATAGGCTGTGCCCATCGGAATATGCCTGAGCGCAACCGAGAGCAGGTAAAAAGAAGCTACCATCGCCACCACTGTAAATGCCGCCGGCCAGAACCGCGTCCAGCCTTCGGTATATTTAATACCTACAGCCCAGGCAACTTCAAAAAGACCGGCTATAAACAGGATGAACCAGGGCATGGAAGGATTGGGGATTGGGGATGTGTGATGTGTGATGTATGATGTTGGATGTGGGATGCGGGATTTCGTATTGTGGATGTATGATTTTGGATGTGGGATTTCGGATTGTGGATGTATGATTTCGGATTGCGGATTTTATATTGTGCAACACTTACATCTTACACCTTACACCTTACATCTTAC
>CAYNVK010000286.1:0-5237 GCA_964400395.1 uncultured Lentimicrobiaceae bacterium
GATGCATTTTATTGAAACTACCTTGTAATCTCAATGCATTTATAATAGGATGCGTTTGTATTTCGAGAAATTCTGACTTGATTTCTGCCTTAGTCAAATGGAATCGGTTTTGTTATAGCAATAAAAAACCCTGCAGGGGGGTGCAGGGTTTTCGGAATTGGTAAATCGTAGATTTAATTGAGTTTAGGGAAGTAGTCTCTTCACAATCTCAGCGATCATTTTATTGTCGGCTTTGCCTGCAATCTGCTTGCTGGCCAGGCCCATAACTTTGCCCATATCCTTTATGCCGGTAGCGCCGGTATCGGCAATTACCTGTTTAACCACTGCAATTACTTCTTCATCAGTCATTTGCTCAGGCAGGTATTTTTCGATAATGGCAGCCTGGAAAATTTCCGGCTCAGCCAGATCCGGGCGGCCTTGTGCCTTGTATATTTCGGCACTTTCGCGACGTTGTTTCACAAGCCGTTGCAACATTTTTAATTCCACACTTTCGGGGATAATACCTCCTGTAACATCCTTGCCCGTTTTTTCGAGCAGCATGGCGGCTTTGATCGATCGCAAGGCTTCAAGTTTTTCCTTGTCCTTGCTGATCATGGCCTGCTTTATATCCTCATTAATGAGTTTTTCCAGTTCCATAGGGATGTTTATTAATCAACGTTATCGTGCAGAAATGAATTGTTTTCCCTCAGTCCGGTCCGGTTATAGGCATCGGTACCCAGGGTGTAGCGCGAAACATTGCTTTCGTCGGGCTGTGTGCCTTCGGGCAGGTCGACATTGCGGCGCATATATGCAGGTACCCTTTCCATTTCCTCAACATTAGAAGGACTAAGCGTTTTATGGCTCAGGTTCTTGAGCTTGTTAATCCGGTCCATACGCTGGTCTTCGGGTTCAATCCTTGGGTTTTCAACCGGGGTGTTTACGTAGATCGGGGTACGGGGCTCAGGCTTTTGCACCGGATTCACAATTTCGAACTCAGGTTCCTGCGGTTTGAAGTAAGCTCTTATTTCGAGAGGTTCAGGATTCTGGATTGTTTTTTCAGGAGTCCTGGCAGCAGGCTCTGAAAAACTTTCGTTAAACAACGAATTGGGAATATTCAGAGGTGCAACTTCGGGCACAATCCTTACTGGTTCCTCCACCTTGGTTTGCTGAACAACAGGCTCAACCACCAACTGTACCTCGGTAATAGTTTCAGCCTTAGGTTCAAGCGAAGTGCTCAGGGTGTTCTTGATTTCTCCCAGCACATGGGTTGTAATTACCGGTTTGCTGAATCCGGTGGCAATGAGTGTAATGGCAATTTCGTCGTCGAGGTTTTCGTCAACGCCATCACCCCAAATTACGTTGGCATCTTCACCGGTACGATCGGTAATGTAACCTGTAATGTCGTTCAGTTCCTCAAGCGAAATTTCATTTTTACCGGAGGTGATGTAAAGCAGCACATTCGATGCTCCTTTTATATCGGTATCGTCGAGAAGTGGTGAGTTTAATGCCATTTCAACAGCATTTACAGCACGATCAGGGCCACTGGCGATACCGGCACCCATAATTGCTTTCCCGCTTCCTTTCATTACTGTTTTAACATCTTCGAAGTCGACGTTGATACGGCCGGTTACCGTGATGATTTCGGCAATACCTTTTGCCGCAATGGTCAACACGTTATCGGCTTTGCTGAATGCCTGGCTGAGTTTCATATCACCCTGCATATCGAGCAGTTTGTCGTTACAGATCACCAGGGTGGTATCGACATATTTTTTCAGTTCTTCAATACCTGCTTCAGCCTGTTTTTCACGTTTGCGTCCTTCGAATCCGAAAGGCTTGGTGATAATGCCGACTGTGAGTATGCCCAGTTCTTTGGCTATTTGCGCAATAATTGGCGTTGCCCCGGTGCCGGTTCCTCCACCCATACCCGCTGTAATAAACAGCATAGAGGTGTTGGTCGAAAGGATTTCCCTGATATCGTCGGCAATCAGAATGGCAGCTTCGCGACCAACTGTAGGGTTAGCTCCGGCGCCCAGGCCGGTATTCCCCAGGCGTATTTTGTTAGGAACTTCGCATTTGTTAAGTGATTGTGAATCAGTGTTGCATATATAAAAATCCACACCTTTTATCCCTTGTGTATACATGTACGAAACGGCATTGCTGCCGCCACCGCCTACACCGATTACCTTTATAATTGGAGCCTGTTCGTCAGGCCTGTCGAATTTTAGCATTTCAGTCATTTTTCTCCCCCCTAAAATTAGATGTTATATACTCGTTTTAATTTAAATTGCTTAAAAAATTACTAACAAAATAGGTGTTAATTATTAACTAATTCCATCACCGAAAAACCGGTCGAGCCAGTCGGCAACCTTGTTCGCTTTTGGCTTTGGCGCTTTTTGTTCAGTTTCTTTCTCTTCAGGTTTGCTTACATCGTTTTTAACCCGCGAAACATCGGCCCGTTGCATGCCCATCAGCACCAGTCCAAGACCGGTTGAATACATGGGGCTGGTCATTTCGTCGGCCGAATTGCTTGCCAGGTGTTCGTTCGGGTAACCAATGCGTGTATCCATACCTGTTATAAACTGTGTAAGTTGTTCGATATGTTTCAGCATGGAACCACCACCCGTGAGTACAATTCCGGCGATCAGCCTTTTCTCGAGACCGGTACTTTTTATTTCCTGGTACACGGCTTCTATAATTTCTTCCATCCTTGCCTGGATTATTTTTGCCAGGTTTTTAAGGGTGATTTCTTTTGGTGCCCTGCCCCTGAGTCCCGGAATGGCAACCACTTCTTCGGCTCGGTTCTCACTGGCCAGGGCTGAACCAAATTTCACTTTCAGATCCTCAGCATGTTTTTTGATGATGCTGCAACCGGCTTTTATATCCTCTGTAATAATTTCACCTCCAAATGGAATTACGGCTGTATGCCTGATGATTCCGTCAAGGAAAATAGCCACATCGGTAGTGCCGCCGCCTATATCAACCAATACCACACCTGCTTCTTTTTCGTCGAGGCTTAAAACAGCTTCCGCTGATGCCAGGGGTTGCAGGATGAGGTGCTGCAGGTTATAGCCGGATTTTTCGATGCATTTCATAATGTTTTGGGCAGCCGATGTTTGGGCTGTAACAATATGAAAACTGGCTCCCATCTGGTGTCCGAGCATCCCTTTCGGGTCCTTAACTCCGGCTTCGCCATCGATAATAAATTCCTGTGGCAGCACATCAATTATTTTTTCGCCGGGGTTCATGGCAATGTTGTAAATGCTCGAGGTAAACTGGTCGATATCCGCCTGGCTGATCTCATTTTCGGGATTGGGCCTGATGGTGCTTGCCCGGTGCTGAATACTACGGATATGCTGCCCTGCAATACCCACATTTACCGTACGAATGGTAACTTTGGAGTTTTCCTGGGCCTGCTTTATGGCTGTTTGTATTGAATTTACCGTGTTCTCGATGTTGGTGATTACGCCCCGGCGTACACCTATTGATTCGGTATGGCCATAGCCTAACACTTCAATTTTGCCAAATTCGTTGCGGCGTCCCGCGATGGCAGCAATTTTTGTTGTTCCGATATCTAAACCGACTACTATTTCCGATTGCATAACTTTATATTTATTTTGTGCACACTATTTGATTTTTATATTCAAGGTTCAGTTTGCTGTACTTGGTCCAGCCGGTTTTAACCAGGCCATATTTGTAGAAGTACATCAGGTTTTCGAGTTTCTCGGCAGCATTTGTAGTATCGCCCAGGTAAACAATGTGTGAACCGGCTTTGGTAACAAGCTGTATTTTGCCGGTGGTAGTTATGTAAACCTGTTCTACCAGGGCTTTCAGGGTGCTGTCGGTGTTTATTATTCCCGCGAGCTTATGTATATCGTACAGGCTTTTCAACCTGTCGCGCATTACCCGGTTCGAATCGGGGACCGAATAAATGTTTTTACCTTCTTTTAACGGGCTATCTATCTGGCCTGTTGCAATAAGTGTTTTGTTCGGATATGCCGGATTTACGGGCATCACACGCCCGTTCCTGTCGAGATAATGTGGTTTTCCATCGGCGGTATAGAACCTTACAATAGCCTGGCATTGGTCTGCTTTTATCAGCAGGTCGCCTTCAACTGTAAGCAGGGCATCAGTATTTTCGAGGTAAGGATTCTTTTGCAGGAATGCAGCAATTCCTTTAATGTCTATTTCGCCTAAGGGCTGGGTCTGTGGTTTTCCAAATCTTTTGGTGATGTCGGCCATCAGGTCGTTGCCCGAAAGCAAAGGTTGTGCCCCCCTGTAATCGATCCGGCAGGTAATTCCCCTGCATTTCTTTACTTTGTGCGTTTCATTGGCAAAGCTCATCATGATCACAACGCCCGCTGCAATAGCAATCCATAATGTGATGAGCAATATTTTTACCAATATCTTCATGCTTTCTGCTATTTGTTTTTTAAAAAATTCTCGAGTGGTTCAACCAGCGTATCAATATCACCGGCTCCCATTGTAATAATTATTTCAATTTCTTTGCCTTCGAAATAAGCCGGGATATCTGTTTTGCTAACCAGGTGTTTATTTTCGTGATGCATCAGCGCCAGCAGCATTTCCGAGTTTACCCCGGGTATCGGTAGTTCCCGTGCCGGGTATATGGGTAATAGAATCACTTCGTCGAGCAGAGACAGGCTTTTTGCAAAATCGGCAGCGAAATCGCGGGTGCGCGAGTAGAGGTGAGGCTGGAAAATGCCGGTAAGCTTGCGGCCGGGGAACATATCCCTTGCCGAGCGGATGCAGGCTTTTATCTCTTCGGGATGGTGGGCGTAGTCGTCAATGTAAACCATGTTGTTTTCGTTGAGCCTGATATCGAACCTGCGCTTTACCCCGCTGAAGTCTGCAAGTCCTTTACATAATTCATCGGGTGTGGCTCCGGCCAGAAGTGCGGCTGCCAGTGCGGCCACAGCATTTTCAACATTATATAGCCCGGGAATACCAAGTGTAAGGTTGTCGATTTTACCGTTTGGATAATGGAAATCGAAATGATACAGGTTTTTTTCGAGGCGCAGGTTGGTAGCATAAAAATCGGACACTTCATTAACCGCATACCGGTAAACTTTGCCATTCTCAGGCAGGTGTAGCGGCAGTTCAAGGCCCTTTTTTATAACCAGGTTGCCCTGAGGAACTATATTTCCGGTAAAAGAGGTAAATGCATCGCGAACGGAAGCTGCATCGGTGTAAATATCGAGATGATCGGAATCAATGCTTGTGATGATAGCGATATACGGATG
>CAYNVK010000287.1:0-5225 GCA_964400395.1 uncultured Lentimicrobiaceae bacterium
TTGAACGTTGTGTTACCGGGTCGAAGGTACGCAGGGATTCCACCTCGTCGCCGGTAAACTCAATGCGGTATGGATTGTCGTTGGTAAATGAAAAAACATCAATAATGCCGCCGCGCAGGGTAAATTGTCCGGGTTCGACCACAAAGTCGGTACGGACAAACCCATATTCATCGAGCAGGTCGTAAATAAAATCGAGGTCAACGGTTTCGCCGCGTTTAAGCTTAAGCGTAGCTTTTTCGAGATAGCGGCGGTTTATCACTTTTTCGGTAAGTGCTTCGGGATAGGTTACTACAATGGTTTCCTTAGCACGGGTGCTGATGCGTTTGAGCACCTCGGTACGCATAAGCACATTGGAGTTATCGGTTTTTTCGGGCTCGTATGGTTTTTTGTACGAAGTAGGATAAAATAAAACCCGGCGGCGGTGGAAATTCTCGTCTGTTTCGCCCAGCAGGTTTTCGAGGTCGTTGCAAAAATAAACAGCGCTCTCCTTGTCGCTGAGCACAACCAGGTGAACGGAGGGAACCAGCTTATGTATGGCAGCTGCTGTAAGCGATGCCGACGAGCCCATCAGGCCTTTGAATATGACGCGCTGTTTTTCGCCGCTTTTCAGCAACTCCGCCGCTTTTACAATACGCGGGTCGCTGATAAAAGCATCCAGCAACCGCTCAACAGAAAAGGATTCTTCCCTGGGCGCTCCATCGGCAATTACAGCTAATTTATCGTTTGAACTCATGAAAAGGAGTAAATGAGTAAAGCCGGCAGCATCAGCTACCGGCAAAAAATTCTTCGCTGCAAAGGTAAGAATTAGCCATGACAACTTAATGATTAAGCTGCAGATGATTGTAGTTTAGAAAATTTTGCAGATGAAACATGAACGTCGGTTTAATTGCCATCTAAATTTCCGAAAACATTAATTTGTTGCTAAAAATAATCCCGCAGCGTTATTGTTATTCCATTCACATTAATCTATCTTTACCATTCGATAAAAAGAATCATTTTATACCGACAACTTATTCATTTAAAACAATATACCATGGAAAAAAGCATTAAAGGCACCCGTACCGAAAAGAACCTGCTGAAAGCATTTGCAGGTGAATCGCAAGCTATGAACCGTTACCTGTTTTTTGCAAAACAAGCCAAAAACGAAGGCCTGGAGCAGATTGCTGCTATTTTTGAAAAAACAGCCTGGCAGGAACAGCAACATGCAAAGCGTTTCTTTAAATTCCTGGAAGGAGGCGAAGTTGAAATTACGGCCTCCTACCCTGCAGGCATAATCGGCACCACCGCCGAAAACCTGAAAGCAGCTGCCGGTGGCGAAAACGAGGAGTGGACACTGCTTTACCCGCAGTTTTCGGAAATAGCCAAAGAAGAAGGGTTCCCACAGGTGGCAACCGCATTTAAAATTATTGCCAAAGTAGAGGCCGAACACGAAAAACGTTACCTCCGCCTGCTGGCCCGCCTCGAGAAGGACGAAGCCTTTAAACGCGAAGAAGTTACCAAATGGGAATGCCGCAACTGCGGATATGTACACGAAGGCAAAAACCCGCCCGAAAACTGCCCGGCCTGCCAGCACCCCAAAGCATTTTTCGAGGAAAAGCAGGAAAACTACTAAAGCATGCGTAAAAAAAACAAAAGACTGCCACATGCCAGGGCAGTCTTTTGCTTTTTGGGGGAAACATCAATTTGCAGGCTATGAACTGACGCCTATAAAAAGACTATAAATCGATTTAGGACCAAACCAACCGGAATAATTTTATCCAGGCACAATCGGATTTATTGCGTTGAAGTTCCTTTGTTCGCTCTCAGGTTAATTAAGCTCTTTCAGCCAGTTTTGCGCAAAAGTTCTTGCAGCCATTACGGGCTCTTTGCCTGCCCTGAAAAGCATTTTCCATTCACGCGATTTTTCTCTTTCGTACGCCGGGTTCGAAAATTGTTGTAAACCGTATTGGTTTTTGGGTAGCAACTGGGCATTAAAATCCACATCGGCCGAAATATCAAGAAACTCCTGCAAGGCCGCTTTCACTTTTTGAGTTTTGTTTAAAGCCAGTTTTTCCTGCATCTCTTTTTGCATTTCGGTGTACCTGTTTTCCTGATCTGCGATTTCGAGTTGCACCTTTTCATGCGCACTATATCTGGCATACTGATTAAAACACTCAGTTTTATCTGTATTGTAAAGGGCCAGTATGTTTTCCAGATCTTTGATCTTAGCCTTCAGGTTTTCTTCGGTATACCCTTGTTTCCTGTATGCTTCCGCGATACTTTCGTCGTTTAATGAGCCAAGCAATCCATTATACATACCTAACTGCATATCAATATTATCTTTAAACATATTCCCATAGCCCATTTTTTCCATGCTCTGCTGGGATTCAACTAATTCGGCGCGATAATTTTCTTCTTTCTCCTTCCACTGAGGATCATTCGCATTGGGTTTTTCATAGTCAGCGTATTGATTCCGGACATAGGTTTCATAATCCTTTGAGAAGGCATCGCTCATGATGTAAGCCTTTACCAAATCACCAACTGCCTTTACCGCTGCTGCCCGCTCAGCCACAGGTATGGCTTTGCACGCCTTTACACTCAGGCTGTAGACTACTGACGACAGACTAAAGTTGTTGTTAATGTTTTGGACTACCCTTTCTTTCATTAATTGCTGGTTGGTACCAACTTTCGTTAGAACATCGTCCCCTGAATTAAATGCCAATAAGGCGATAGCTGCGATTAAAAAATACTTGCTTTTCATCATTGTGAGCATTTTAGTTTATAATCAATTATTGGTTTACCTGGTTTTTTTCAGCATGTAAAAGGTTGCTAATCAGATTAAGCAGGCCGCACAAAACACCCGATGCAAACCAAAACCGGTCGCAACATCAAGGCAGCCAAAAAGCAATACAAGGTATGTGCGCATTAAAATATTTACTGGATAATCAACTTTGAGCTCTGTATGATACCTCCTCTATTGGTTTTCAGAATATAAACACCTTTTGCATAGCCGGTTAAATCAATCACGCCCGAAGCATCCTGTTTAAAGTTGTAATTGGCATAAATCTTTTTACCGGCCAGGGAGAATACTTCTACTGATGTAATGTTACTGCCGTTTGCCAGGGTAAATTTACCTTTGCCGGGGTTCGGATATATTGTAACCACATCAGTTTTTGGGAAATTGAGCCCGGTAACTATGGTGTGGAAATAGTAATATGAGCTGTCGCCGGAAATCTCGGTACCTGTTTCCGGATAACTCCAATCCTTGTGCGATTCGGCTTTCACAAAACCATTGGCATCAAAAGAAGTGATATCGTACAGGTTGTTTTGCCATGCGCTGCCATTCCATTCCTGGTCGAGTTCGCTGGTTTGATCATTATTGGCATTGTAAGTGTAAATATACCTGTTGGAGTTTACCCATGCCACTCCATCCCAGTTCTGATCCAGTTCGCTGAGCATGTTGTTATGGGCATCATAGGTATACACATACTTCATATAATCGAACCACAAATTACCATTCCAGGCTTGTAGCAACTCGCTTGTTTTGTTATGATTAGCATCGTAGGAGTATACTATTTTATTGGAATTTTCCCATTCACCCGGATCAGGATTCCACGACTGTGTGATTTCATTACTCAGGTTTTTACCTGCGTCGTAGGTAAAAGTTGTTTTATTACCATTTTCCCAGGCGCTCAGGTCGGGGTTCCACATTTGGTCTTCCTGCACGGTGATGAGGTCATTGGCATCCAGGCTATATGTTGATTTCATCATGTTAACCCACGCCTGCAAATCATCGTCCCACATCTGGTTTATTTCACTCGTTTTGTTGTTCCTGGCATCATAGGTCCAGATGTATTTTGAAACATTCATTCCTCCCATGCTTTGCCATACCTGGCTGGTTTGGTTGTTATTTGCATCGTAGGTCCAGGTAAATTTCGTAAAATCCATCCAGGCACTGCCCACCCAGTATTGCCATGCATAACTTGTTTCGTTAAAGTGTGAATCATAGGTTTGACTCATTTTCATGGCATTTACCCAGGCACTTCCATTCCATGTTTTCATTAAAACATCAAGGGGATCGTCGTTATCATTATAGGTATAGGAAACCTGGGCTGTATCAACCCAGCTGTTGTTTTTACGGGTTTTATAGGTTGCCTGAATCATCCTGTTTTTGATATCATACTTAATATCAACCGCTTTTGAACGAAATTTCCAGGCATCTGTATCCCACTCCCACTGGTAAATGCTATCCATAACCTGAATTACAGAAGAAGATTCTGTGAATGGGCTTTTTATTTGATGCGCCTGACTTAACATGGATTGTATCACCGTATTGCTGCCATAGGCCATTTGCAGTTTTTCCCTTACAAGTTGTACAGGGTTTTTGCCTGTGTGGCTGT
This sequence comes from uncultured Lentimicrobiaceae bacterium, assembly GCA_964400395.1. GTDB lineage: Bacteria > Bacteroidota > Bacteroidia > Bacteroidales > UBA4417 > UBA4417. Next base: position 4,380 of record CAYNVK010000287.1, read on the forward strand.
TATGTACAGCCTGCATTTTAACCTGGGCATAAGCATTTACTGCTACTGCCATAAGGAAGAAAAGTAAAATTTTTTTCATAGCACATGGTTTTAATTAATGATCCTACTCATAGGCTTTTCAGTTACGCCCCTGCTTTTTGTTACTGAACAGGTCAGCATGAATGACCAGCTTGACGACTATAAAATCCCGAACCCTGATGGTAAAAGGATTTACTGACGAGCACTACAAATGTACTTCACAAGAAGCAAAATACTAAAACTAAAACAATTTTCAGCTATAAATGATTCAGTTTTAATTAATCAATGGAAACTTATTTATCAATGGCAGGTGTTAGCGCGTTTATATCAAGAGCTTCAAGAAAACGGTTAAGGCTGTATCCCGGGGCATTGTTTTTAAGCCATTGCTCTTTTTCCTTTGTATATCGGCGGGTATCGGCCAGACGACTAAACGTTAAAAACTGGATGGCCGATCGTGGGAGTTTTTTATCCCAGTATTCAGGATTTAAACGTACCACGGGTTGTGGACCTACCAACGGGGTAATGCCCAGGAACGGGAAGCGGGAATCGGAAGTATTGTTGTAAGCCCAGCCTTCGCGTTCGGCTTCGCTCGTTTGAGCATACTCGGCTTCGAGCATGGGCAACATCAGGTCAGCCTGCATTTTCTCGGGGTGCAGTTTCCAGTATTCGATTTTGAGTTCAGCAATTTCGCGAAATTTTACCGGCAGGTAATAGGGAGGCCTGTCGGGGTTATACATTACAATTACTTCGCTGATATAGCGATCGATGCCATTACCAAGTTCTTCTTTTTGACCAACCAGGTAAAAACATGCGCTAAGTTTGTCGTTT
>CAYNVK010000288.1:0-5223 GCA_964400395.1 uncultured Lentimicrobiaceae bacterium
GGTGGTGAACCGCTATCGGTATATTTTTGAAAAAGAGTCCAGCTCAGGTTGTATTACTTATCCCAAAAAATAATACCATCCCTGGTAATCCAGGCATGCGTGGTTGATTCGTAGCTGTCAATTTCATCGCCTTTTCCGTCCCTGCGCGGATCCTGCGAGGCTTGCATCCAGTCATCGAGGCGTTTGCTGAGCGAAGCTTTTATGGCATCGTATTGTTTTACGGCAGCCAGATTGTGAATATTATAGGGATCGGTTTTGGTATCGTACAGTTCTTCGGCAGGCCGTTTTTCGAATGCCAGCCTGAAATATGGATTAATTTCGGGCTCATTACGGTGGTCGAGCAGGTACATTTTGGTTAAGCCACCATCAACATCACCATAAACCGATGGTGTTCCCGGTATCGATTCATCGCCAGCCGGGTTGCGGTCGGGGCGGAAATTGCGGATATACAAAAACCTTGATGTCCGGATGGCCCGCATCGGGTAACCGGCTCCATAGTCCATTTCGGCACGGCACAGGCAGTGACGTTCGCGCTCGAGGAAAACCTCAGTACGATGTATGGTTGTTTCTCCTTTTAAAACAGGCAAGAGGCTTTTGCCATCCATGGCCGGCCGATTCTTTATCCCGGCCATATCCAGGAACGTTGGCATGAGGTCCAGCAGGTTTACAAATGAAGCATTCAGGTTATTTTGGTCGTATTTCGGATAACCACTTATAATCAATGGCACACGTGTACCATAATCGTATAGGTTAGCTTTGGCATGCGGAAACGGCATCCCGTTATCGGAAGCAACAACAATAATTGTGTTTTTGAGCCTGCCATCTTTTTTCAGCATTTCAAGCAGATCGCCAACTTCTTTGTCGAAATGCATGATTTCCGAAAAATAATCAGCCAGGTCAGTTCTTACCTCCGGCACATCGGGTAAAAATCCCGGAACTTTTATCTTCGTTATATCAACTCCTGCTTTTTTGCCTGCATCCTGATCAAAAGGCCGGTGGGGATCGTTGGTCCCGAACCAGAAGAAAAATGGTTTGTCGGCAGGAAGCCCGGCCAGGAATTTTGAAAATTCAACTTTTTCGCCGCAGGGATTTTCAGTGTACCCCATTTTGGTAAAATCGCCCGGCGCCCAACCCTTGCGATCGAATGCAACAGCATACCCGTTTTCGCGCAGCAATTGAACGTAGGTAGGAATTTTAACATCCAGCCTTCCGCATAAATTTACCCCTTCAGCCAGGTTATGCGGATACCGCCCGGTAAGGATGCTTGCCCTCGAAGGGGTGCACGATGGTGCCGAACAATATGCATTCGGAAACACAATACCCTGCATTGCAAGTTTCTCAATATTCGGGGTAGGCGCATTGGGTTCACCATACAGACTTGCATATGGATAACTCCAGTCGTCGGCCAGCAGGAAAAGTATGTTGGGCCGGCTTGGTTCTTTTTTTACACAGGTAGTGAGGGTACAAATTACGGCCAATGCCAAAATAAATTTGAAAAGAACTTTCATTTTGGAGAGATTTTTGTATAAATTTAGGTTTCAGGATCACTGAAATTCTACTCAAACCTACATGAAAAAAATATATTTAACAAACGCCAGATGAAAATTTCATGTAGGTTCCCTCTCACCTATTTAATCAAATTATTTGCAGAGGAAATTTATAAAAATTTAGCATGGTTATCAGGAATAACAACTATGTAATATGTATATCCAGCAGAACCATAATCCATAAGCCCGTAAGTAGTATTTAAATGGAAGTCCATAAAAGTAATGACTCATCCTTTGTTCCAAAAAATACAAAAATTATGAAAACAATTTTCAGCCTGATGTTTGCCCTGCTCATCGCAGGAAGTTTATTTGCCCAGGATAATGCGCCAGCAGATAAAAGTGACCAGAAATCAAAAAAAGAACAAAAGCAAGCTGCACTTGAAGAGCAGTATCAAAAGAACATTGCTTTAATTGAAACCATGCAGTTTGTGCTCGAAGCAGATTTCTTAGTCAGACAATCTGGTGTTCAGGATATGGTTTCCAATGTTTTAAATTATATTCTTGTCGACTCCGCCAATTCAATCCTCCAGGTTGGTCAAAATTATGGCATGGGGGCCAACGGAGTTGGTGGCTTCACTGCGAAGGGCACTATCAGTAAATGGAAAATGGATCTCGACAACAAGAAAAAAATTATCAGTATCCGTTATACGGTGTCGGCTGCCGCTATTGTGTATAACGTACTGCTTTATCTGCCTACCAATGGAAATGCCAACGGTACCATAAGTGGCTATTCCCTGAGCAATAAGGTGAATTTTGTCGGGAAACTGGTTCCCCTCAAAAGCTCCGTTGTTTTCGAAGGCCGGTCGTTGTAGCATAAAACTCTCAATTGGCCGGATACCGGCAACATTTTTTTTAGCCAGGGCAAAGCTGCAGTTTAATACTGAACTGCCGAGCCATCGGGTAATTTAGCGGGCGCTGCAAATGCAGGGTTTGTAAGGAATGTTTCGTCGCGCAGGGTTTTTATAAAAGCCACCAGGTCCGCTTTTTCGGCCGGGGTAAGTTGAATACCGCCATCGTAAGCATGATGCATGAGCGGGTGCACATAAGGCGACCAGATAATGCCCTGCGAATAAAAATCAATAACCTGCTCGAGGGTTTTGAACCTGCCATCGTGCATGTATGGGCCGGTAAGCTCAATGTTACGCAATGTGGTTGCCTTGTAGGCACCCAGGTCCATGGAATCGCCGGTTACCGAAAAACGGTCGCGGGGATCATTAAAAATTTTGTCCTTGCCGTTGTTATAAAACAGGTTGGTGGTAAAGAGCGGGTTCCCCGAGCCACCATGGCAATGGAAACAATCGGCCCCGTCCTCGGTCATAAAAAGCACATAGCCATTAAGTTCCTGTGCACTGAGCTGCACTTCGCCCCGCATGTATTTATCAAATTTGGAATCGGACGAAATAAGGGTGCGCACAAACTGGGCCACCGCTTTGCTGATATTCCGGAAGGTAACCGTGCGGCTGCCAAAGGCTTTTTCGAAAAGTTCAGGGTAGCCGGGAATACTTTGAATCAACGCTTTTGTTTTATTGGTATCGCCTGCCATTTCGTGGGGAGCAACCACCCCCATACGAACAATATCTTCGATTGTTCGCTGCGACGTATTCGGGTTACTATTCGAAACAGAGCCCGACCAGAAATATCCGGATTCGTTCCACACCAGGTTAATCAATGGCAACATAACATGAGGCGTTTGTATGCCAGTAATCCCGAAAGGATGCCCACCGGTAAATTTGGGATGGTCAATTCCGCACTCGAACGAACGCGATTGCAGGTGGCAGGTACCGCAGCTCATTAGTTTGGCGGGTTCGGTATTGCCCGATAAACGCCCGTCGTAAAACAGGTAACGCCCCAGTTCAATGCCCTCCACGGTCATCGGGTTGTCGGCAGGGATGTTCATCCGGGTAGGGAAAAATTTCGGAACCTTTATTTCATATGGTGTCGGCGAAAAAACGGGATCGTCATCAGGCTTACATGCTGAATATTGCGACAGCACTGCCAGTACACAAAGTATGGCAATAAGAAGGGAAGCCTGCTTTATTTTCCGATTTTTCACTTTTTATCTTTTGGGTTTATCCTTTTGGATTCTGGGTTTAATATTGCTGCAACCGTTTTAAATGAACGCTTTAGCCATGATCACTCCTTGAGCAGGGCCTGATGCCTGGCTGCGAAAACATGTGCCCCGTTTTGGCAGGCTTTATGCATGGCCGGCTGGTTCTGCATAATTTGTCCGCCAATCACATTCCAATCCCAAAGGTTTGGCGATTCGAACCATTTTTCGATATTCATGGTGATGTAAAAAACATTGGACACCTCGCCTGCGACAAATTTCAGCGGCAGCGTAACCCTGAAGTAGTTTTGGTAAAATACGCCCATGTCGCCCATACCGATGCCCAGGTGAAAATTGAACGGCTTGATAACATCACCCGGGGCTTTCCATTTACCGTTCATTTTCATGTAGTGATAACCACCGCCCATCATATCGGGCCAGAACATATCGCGCTGCGGCGGATTTACAAATAAGCCGGTTTTATTTTTTGATTCACTGATCCCAAATATAAATGAAATGCTGTCGTACGACTCTACCGGGATGCGATCGGCCGGGCTCCAGGTGAGCGAAGCAGGAATTGCCAGGTCGATATAATGAATAGCACTGTCGGAAGTAATAGCCAACTGTTGCCCGGATGATTTCTTTAATGTTATATCGGAAATAAAATATTGCAGCTCATCCACTTCGTAATTATTACCGGCCAGGTTGGTGTATTTCATTTCTGCTTTCTGCAGTGAGGTTCCATCGACATGATGTTCGAAAACAAACTCAACCGGGGCATACTTTGTTTCCTCTTTTTTGCATGATGTCAGTAAAAGAACAATAGCAGGCAGATAGAAAGCAAAAACTAAATTTTTCATACTATTCACGAATAAAAACGATTCAAATTTACTACAAATTTCTATTGATGGCCCATAAACAGGAACAATGGCATTTCGGGTTTGGTCATTCATAATCCATGACTGAATTGTTCGTATCTTTGCACCCCTTTTCAAAGAATTGGCAAGCTTAACACTAAATGATTTTACAAAGAATGTAATTCAGCGTAAAGAATTACTGATAATTATACTACCGAATGAAATTTAAACCCGGAGATAAAGTAAGGTTCCTCAACACCACGGGTGGGGGAATTGTAGTTAAAGAAATAAATGCAGCCATGGTTTCGGTGGCAATAGCTGATGGATTCGAGATTCCGACACTGATAAGCGAACTGGTAGCCATTGAACCAGCTGGTGCATCGGGGGATTTATTCCTGAATAAAAACGAAAAGCAGACTGAAAAAACGCCCATCGTACAACCTGAACCCGAGGAAGCAGAAACCGAAAGAATTACCCGGATAGTCCATCGCGGCAGCGCTGCCTCCATGCCATCGGGCGTTTATCTGGCCTGGGCACCGCAGGACCAACAGCGTTTGCTTGCCGGTAAACTCGACGTGTACCTGGTAAATAATACCACCAGCGATATCCTTTATACTTTTCTGCTGAAAAACAGCGACGGGAGTTTCTCGGGCATCGATTACGGATCGGTGCCCCCTGAATCGAAACTGGTGATTGAAAGTATTGTTCGCGAAGATATCGGCATGTGGTCCAACGGTGTAATTCAGGTACTTTTCTTTTCTGACGAAAACGA
>CAYNVK010000289.1:0-1206 GCA_964400395.1 uncultured Lentimicrobiaceae bacterium
CCCATCAATCCCATCAATCCCTTCAATCCCTTCAATCCCTTCAATCCCTTCAATCTCAGCAATCCCAGCAATCCCTTCAATCCCATCAATCCCTTCAATCCCCTACTTTAAACAAGGAACATTTGAAACCCTTGAAACTCTTGAAACTCTTAATCCAGCGTCTGCGATGGTTTCGATGACAGTTCGAGCATAGCCTGGTATTCGGCCGGCGTAATATCGTTGAAGAAGAAATAAATCGGGTTCATTGGCACACCGGCTTTATGTACTTCGTAATGAAGGTGAGGCGCCGTCGATTTACCTGTATTGCCCATCAAACCGATAATTTCGCCGCGTTTTACACGCTGCCCTACTTTTACTTTAATTTTCGAAAGATGCGCATATTTGGTTTCGTAGCTGAAGCCGTGGTTTATCATAATTGCATTCCCATACCCGCCGCTGTTATACTCGGCTTCGGTAACAACGCCATCGCCTGTAGCATAAATAGGTGTTCCGACCACCGCAGTAAAATCTATACCTTCGTGAAACTTGGTAACCTTATAAAATGGATCGGTACGGTAGCCAAAAAGTGACCCGATACGCCTCAGGTCGTGAAAATCAACTGGCTGTATGGCAGGAATGCTTGCAATAAGCTTTTCCTTGTTTTTTGCCATTTTAAAAACCTCATCGTACGACTTGCTCTGCACCACCAGCTGGCTGGTAATCTGGTCGAGGCGCTTGGCAGTGTTGATGATAATATCTGAATTATTGAGACCTTCAAGGTGCTCGTATCGGTCAACCCCGCCAAAACCAGCCTTACGGATTTCGGAGGGAACCGGCTCTGCTTCAAAAATAACCCGGTAAATGTTGTCATCACGATCCTGAACATCGGCAAGCACTTTCTGTATTTTATCCATGCGATCGTTCATAATCTTGTACTGGAGTTTATATTGCTCCAGTTCGTTGAGCAGCACCTTTTCGCGGGGTGATTTCATAAAATTGTATGCAATCACAATTACTACCGCACCGAACACAAGTCCAAAAGCCATTGAACCTGCAAGCCGCTTCAGGCGCTCCTTCATCGACACCTGCACCTTCTCAATTTTAAGCGATTTGGTGTTAAACTGGTATTTTATTTTAGCCATGCTTACTATGATTGGTTTATTTCATTTTGATTTGATGCCTTCGGCGTTTAAGCTTCGCGTTTAATGCCTTCGGCGTTCAATGCCT
>CAYNVK010000289.1:1306-5201 GCA_964400395.1 uncultured Lentimicrobiaceae bacterium
AATGCCTTCGGCGTTCAATGCCTGCGGCGTTCTGTGCTTCGCGTTCAAAGCCTTCGGCGTTTAAGGCTTCGCGTTCAAGGCCTGCGGCGTTTAGGGCTTCGCGTTTAATGCCGGCGACGTTCTGTGCTTCGCGTTTAAAGCCTGCGGCGTTCAATGTTTTCAGCGTTTAATATTCAGCATTCTAAGTTAGATATTCATCCTTTCATGTTTTCAAAAATATTGAATTCCTGAACGCGTAGCATTAAACCTTTTGACCGCGAAGCATTGAACTCCTCAAAACGCGCAGCATTGAACTCTTTGAACGCGTAGCATTGAACTCTTTGAACGCGCAGCATTAAACCCACTAATCGCGCAGTAATGAACTCAAAAACATTTTAGTGATATTTTGCTCCTTTCATCTCACTATCCTTGAGGTATTTAATAAGATGCGCTATTTTAGTACTGATTCTTAAAGCACTTTCATTTAATTTATTGAATTCCGCTTCGGAAATATATTTAAAATCCAATGCCCTGTACCCTTGTGAACGGGTTTCTCCGCATGACCCTTTTGAATAATACAGGAATTGTCCAAATTCCTTATTACCCCCTCTTTCGAAGCCTTCAGCTATATTATCCATTACTGAACCTGCTGAAGCGCGAATCTGATCACGAAACCTGAAATCCTTATTAAAAATTTCTTTTGACGTAAGTTCAAATACAAACTTGCATAGATCACGTGCATCTTTCCATATTTCCATATCTTCGAACCGATCTATTTTCATAATTGATAAAAGTACACTCTTAATTATGAACGCGCAGCATTGAACTCTCTAAACGCGAAGTATTGAACTCTTTGAACGCGTAGCAATGAACCCTCAAAACGCGAAGCATTGAACTCTTTGAACGCGAAGCATTGAACGATTGAACTCTACAGCAAGACTTTACTTTCGAACAAAATCCATCCTTACTTTCAAACAGTGACAGCAAAAATAATTATTTAACTTAAATTTGCAGCCCTTTGGAGTGTGAACATTTGTTAAAAGCAGGTTTTCATCTTTTCCACAGTTACCGGTTATCAACTATAACCATCTAAATTACAAATAAATACATACACGCTTACTTTTGAATTGTAAACTTCTTTAACCCGGATTAATAATGACAAGTACCGAAATACGCCGTACATTTCTTGGATTTTTTGCTTCAAAACAACACCAGGTCGTACCTTCAGCTCCCATGGTGGTTAAAAACGACCCCACCCTTATGTTTACCAATGCCGGCATGAACCAGTTTAAGGACTGGTTCCTGGGCAACGAACCGGCAAAATGGCCGCGTGTTACCGACTCGCAGAAATGCCTCCGTGTTTCGGGCAAACACAACGACCTGGAAGAAGTAGGCCACGATACTTACCATCACACCATGTTCGAAATGCTGGGCAACTGGTCGTTTGGCGATTATTTTAAGGAGGATGCCATAGCCTGGGCCTGGGAGTTACTCACCGAAGTGTATAAAATTGACAAGAGTAAGCTGTATGTCACCATTTTTGGCGGCGATGCTGCCGATAATATGCCCGAAGATAACGAAGCACTCGACATCTGGAAAAAATATATCGCCGAAGACCGGATCCTGCGCGGATCGAAGAAAGACAACTTCTGGGAAATGGGCGACACCGGCCCCTGCGGACCTTGCTCCGAGATTCATGTGGATATTCGCGACGAAGCCGAAAAAGCAAAAATACCCGGGCACGAACTGGTAAACAACGATCATCCCCAGGTAATAGAAATATGGAATAACGTATTTATTCAATATAACCGGCAGGCTAACGGTTCGCTTGTTCCGCTCCCGGCCAAACACGTGGATACCGGCATGGGCTTCGAGCGTTTGTGTATGGTATTGCAGGGCAAACAAAGCAATTACGATACCGATGTTTTTACTCCGTTGCTGAGCGAAATTGCTAAAATTTCGGGTATTGCTTACGGCAGCGATGCCAAAAGTGATGTAGCCATGCGCGTAATTGCTGATCACCTGCGTGCCGTGGCTTTCGCCATTGCCGACGGGCAGTTGCCATCGAACGTGAAGGCCGGTTATGTAATCCGCCGAATCTTACGCCGGGCAGTACGATATGCTTATTCGTTCCTCAATATGCGCGAGCCGCTTATGTACAAGCTCACCAACGTGCTGGAGGCACAAATGGGCGAATCATTCCCCGAGCTTACACGTAACCTAACCCTTATTCAGCGCGTGATCCACGAAGAGGAAGCATCGTTCCTGCGTACGTTGGCGACCGGAATTGTGAAGTTTAACCAGTATATAACCTCCCACCCCGGACAAAAAACCATTCAAGGTGATTTTGCGTTCGAGATGTACGACACCTTTGGTTTCCCGATTGACCTGACCCAGCTTATGAGCCGTGAGCTTGGCTGGGATGTGGATATGGAAAACTTTAACCTGAAACTGGAAGAACAGAAAAACCGCTCACGCCGCGATGCCACTGTTACTACCGACGACTGGCACGAACTCGAAACATCGGATAAAACCGAATTCCTGGCTTATGATACTACCGAAGCCGATGTAAAAATTACCCGATATCGTAAAATTACAGCCAAAGGGAAGGATGTTTTCCAGTTGGTATTCGACCGTACACCTTTTTATGCCGAAAGTGGCGGACAAACCGGCGATACCGGAACCCTGGCTTCGGCAAACGAAATGTTGCAGGTTATTGATACCCGTAAGGAAAATAACCTGATCGTACATATCGTCGAAAGCCTGCCCGAAAATCCTGCATCCGTGTTCAGGGCTACGGTGAATACCGGGCGAAGAACAGCTACCGCTAACAACCACTCGGCCACCCACCTGCTTCATTACGCGCTGCGCCAGGTGCTCGGAACCCATGTCGAACAAAAGGGTTCGTTTGTGGGACCCGATTATCTGCGCTTCGACTTTTCGCATTTCCAGAAACTTACTGACGATGAAATACTGGCTGTTGAAAAAATGGCCAACATGCTTGTGCGGCAAAATGCACCGCTCGATGAACATCGTTCCGTGGGCATGGACGAAGCAGTTAAGATGGGAGCGCTTGCATTTTTCGGCGAAAAATATGGCGACAAAGTAAGGGTGATCCGTTATGGAAACTCCATAGAACTCTGCGGTGGAACCCATGTAACTGCAACCGGCCAGATAGGACTGATAAAAATTGTGAGCGAAAGCGCCATAGCAGCCGGGGTGCGCCGTATTGAAGCCATTACTGCGGCCAAAGCCGAGGAATATGTTTACGAGCAGGAAGCCATTATCAGCAGCCTGAAACAGCTTGTGAAAAGCCCGACAGAACCACTGAAAGCCGTGCAGCAACTCATGGAACAGAACGCTGATATGCGGAAAACGATTGAGGCGTTTAACCACGAAAAAGCACTGAAACTCAAAGACGAACTGTTGAGCCAGGTTGAAAACATAAATGGCATTAACTTTTTGGCCACCCGCGTAAATGCCGATGCCGGTGCCATAAAGGATATTGTCTTCGGAATGCGCGCAGTTTTACAAAACCTATTCGTAGTGCTGGGTTCCGAAAACGATGGAAAAGCCACCCTTTCGGTATTGGTTTCTGATGAGCTGGTATCGTCGAAAGGGCTGAATGCTGGCAACATAGTTCGTGAGCTGGCCAAGCACATACAGGGCGGCGGCGGCGGACAACCCGGCTTTGCTACTGCAGGCGGCAAAAATCCACAGGGCCTCGATGAAGCGCTGAAACAGGCCAAATCCTATTTATAAAACTTACTCTTACACATCAAAAAGCCGGAACAAATGATCTCCGGCTTTTTTGTTTTAATTAAGCTGCAGGAATAAAACTGCCAGCAAGCCAAACCAAAATCACTTCATAAAGCTAACCCTTATAAACCACACTATTTCTTATATTTACAGCAAA